>JBCDDQ010000107.1:0-15420 GCA_039180225.1 Pseudomonadota bacterium | reverse complement strand
CCGTCCTTGGACATTCTGCCGGAAACCGAAAGCGCGCGCACCGGTCAGCCGATTGACCTGGACGCGTTGAACGGCAGGTCCGGACAGGCAGCGGCTTAGGGCTCTCCTTCTTTCCCAACGTCATCTCCGCGAACGCGGGGACCCAGGGTAAAAACGCTCAGAGCTGGCTGCTTTTGGGTCCCGGATGTTTTGCTTTCGCAAAATTCCGGGATGACGTTGTCCCGCTCCATCGCGAAAGTACTCCAAGCATCATCCCCTCTGCTGCGCTTCCACCACGCTCAGGGCCGTCATGTTCACCACCCCGCGCGCCGTTACGCTGGGGGTCAGGATATGTGCCGGCTTGGCTGCGCCGATCAGCATGGGCCCCACCGGCAAGGCATCGGCCATGACCTTGATCAGCAGCGTGGCGATATTGGCGGCATCCAGGTTTGGAAAGATCAGCACGTTGGCAGCGCCATCGAAGCCCGCATTTGGGAAGACCCGGTCCCGCAACACCTCGTCGAGCGCCGCATCGCCGTGCATTTCCCCATCCACCGCCAGATCGGGATCACACTCTTTGATCAGCGCCAACGCCTCGCGCATTTTCAAAGAACTCTGTGTGTCATAGCTGCCGAAGTTTGAGTGCGAGAGCAGAGCGACCTTGGGCTCAAGGCCAAACCGGCGCACCTGGTTGACCGTTGAGCGCGTCATGTTCGCCACCTCAGCCGCCGAGGGGTTCGGGGTGATGTAGGTATCCGCCAGGAAGTAAGCGCCTGACTTGATGATCAGCAGGGAGACGGTGGAGAAGTCAGACTCCCCGTCCGCCAGCCCCACCACATTGCGGATCTGGCGCATGTGGCGGCCAAAATCACCCTCTACGCCGCAGATCATGGCATCTGCCTCGCCCCGATGCAGGGCCACGGCGGCAATCACCGTGGGCTGGGTGCGCACCACCGTGCGCGCCCGGCTGGGGGTCACACCGCGCCGGCCGGAGCGCTCCAGGAACGTTTCCACATAGTCCTTGTAGCGCGGGTCGTCCTCCGGATTGACGATCTCGAAATCCACGCCCGGTTTAAGGCTGAGGCCATAACGCTTCAGGCGGGTTTCGATCACGCTTGGCCGGCCCACCAGAATGGGTTGGGCAATGCCTTCCTGAATGACCACCTGAGCGGCCCGCAAGATGCGCTCATCTTCCCCTTCCGCATAGATCACGCGCTTGGGCTCGCTGCGGGCCTTTTCGAACACCGGCTTCATCAGGAAGCCGGAGCGGAAGACGAAGCGGTTGAGCTGCTCATCATAGGCGGCAAAATCGGTGATGGGCCGGTCGGCAACCCCGGTTTCCATGGCCGCCTTTGCCACGGCCGGGGCGATCCACTGGATCAGCCGCGGATCGAACGGGTTGGGAATAAGCTGGTCGGGCCCGAACACACCGGGCTTGCCGCCATAGGCCTTCTCGGCAACCTCAGAGGAGTGCTCATGGGCCAGGGCGGCAATGGCCTTCACGGCGGCCTGCTTCATCTCCTCGTTGATCGTGCGAGCGCCTGCATCCAGCGCGCCGCGGAAGATGTAGGGAAAGCACAGCACGTTGTTCACCTGGTTGGGATAGTCCGAGCGGCCGGTGCAGATCATGGCGTCGGGCTTGGCCTCCCGGGCGTCTTCCGGAGTGATTTCAGGGTTGGGATTGGCGAGCGCCAGGATCATGGGCTGATCCGCCATGCGCTTCACCATGTCGGCCTTCAACACGCCGCCGGCGGACAAGCCCAGAAAGATATCCGCCCGGTCGATCACATCGTTCAATGTGCGCAGGTCGGTCTTTTGAGCGTAAACCGCCTTCCACTCGTCCATGGAGGCCTCGCGGCCGTCATAGACCACGCCGTCAATATCGGTGACCCAGATGTTCTCGCGCTTCAGGCCCATGCTCACGAGCAGATTGAGGCAGGCAAGCGAAGCCGCACCCGCGCCCGATGCCACAAGTTTGACGTCCCCAATGGCCTTGTTGGCCAGCTCCAAACCGTTGACGATGGCCGCTGCCACAATGATCGCGGTGCCGTGCTGATCGTCGTGGAACACAGGGATCGACATGCGTTCCTTCAACTGGGCCTCGATCTGGAAGCACTCCGGCGCCTTAATGTCCTCAAGATTGATGCCGCCGAAGGTGGGTTCCATGGCCGCCACCGCATCGCAGAACTTCTGGGGCTCAATCTCGTCGAGCTCAATGTCGAACACATCAATGCCGGCAAATTTCTTAAACAACACCGCCTTGCCTTCCATCACCGGCTTGGAGGCCAGCGCCCCGATGGAGCCAAGCCCGAGGACCGCCGTGCCGTTGGAAATCACCCCCACCAGGTTGGCCCGGGCGGTCAGGCTGAAGGCCTCGGCCGGCGTTTCGGCAATCGCATCACAGGCCGCAGCCACGCCCGGCGAATAGGCGAGCGAAAGGTCATACTGGTTGGCCAAAGGCTTGGTGGGCGAAATCTCCAGTTTTCCCGGCTTGCCGCCGCGGTGATAGGCAAGGGCGTCGTCGCTCAGATGATCCGTCATGGTTTAGTGGCCTCCCTTAAGTTCTTCTTCGTTTGTGGCCGTGAGATCCTGCCTCAATCCCAGCCGATCAACCAATGACTTCATGGTCAGACCCTGCACGACAATGGAGAACACGACGACCGCATAGGTTGCCGCCAAAATGGGGGCCTTGTACTCGTTCTCGGGCAACGATAGCGCGAGCGCCACCGAGATGCCACCGCGCAGGCCACCCCAGGTCAACATGGTGATGGCGCCCTTTGTGAAGGTGGTGCGCAGGGAAAGAAGGGTGATTGGGATAGACACCGCTGTCCAGCGCGAGGCCAACACCACCACAATGGCGATGATGCCGAGCCAGGCATACTCAAACGCCGAGCCGATGACCAAAACCTCCAGGCCGATCAGCAGGAACAGAACGGAGTTCATGATCTCATCGGCCAGTTCCCAGAACTGGAACACATGCTCGCGGGTGTTCTCGCTCATGGCAAAGCGGGCGCCATGATTACCTATGAAAAGGCCGGAGACCACCACGGCAATGGGGCCGGACAGATGAAACTGCAGGGCGAGGGCATAGGTGCCGAACACCAAGGCCAGGGTGATGAGCACTTCCAGATTGTGCTCATCAATGCGGCGCATGGCGTAATAGGCCAGATAGCCCGCCGCGATCCCCAGAACCGCTCCGCCCACGGCCTCCTGGAAGAACAGCTTGGCCACGTGGGCGGCATCCACGGTCTCTGCCCCGTGCCCGGATGACCCGCCAGCGATGGCCAGGATGATCACAAAGACCACCACGCCCACCCCGTCGTTGAAGAGGGATTCGCCGGCGATCTTGGCCTCCAGCAGTCTGGGGATGCGTACGGTCTTCAAGATGCCGAGAACGGCCACAGGATCTGTCGGACTGATCAGCGCCCCGAACACCAAGGCCCAGATATACGGCACGTTCAGACCGAAAAACTGGAACACACCCCACATGACGGTGCCGATCAGGAAAGTTGAGATCAGCACCCCAACGCTGGCCATGAGACCGATGGCCCATTTGCGCTGTGAGAGTTCGGAAAAGTCCACGTGAACCGCACCCGCAAAGAGCAAGGCGGAGAGCATGCCCTCCATCAAGGTCTCATAGAAGTCGATGGATTGAAGCCCCGCCTTCACCGTGTCAGCCACACCAAAGCCCGGAATAATCAGGTCAAACAGCACCACCGCGCCGGACGCAGCAAGGGCGATCACCACCAGGCCGATCGTGTGCGGCAGGTGAAGATAGCGGTGATTGATGTATCCGAAGATGGCCGAGAGCGTGAGTAAAACGGCCATAATGTCGAAGATGGAAAGGCTGCTCATGCCTCCCGCTTAGCAAACGCTCCGTTCCGCGTCACCTGCTTTGAGCGTGCTCAACCGATGTAGGCCAGCGCCGGGAAGGTTTCCAAAAGCCAGTAGGCAAAGGTGGTGAACGAGCCGGTGATGAACAGAACGCCGGTCAGCACCAACAGGCCGCCCATGGCCTTTTCCACGGTGCCGATGTGGCGGCGGAAGCGCTGCATCCAATTGAGGAAAGGCTTGACCGCAAAAGCCGCTGCAATGAATGGCAGGCCAAGGCCCAGAGAATAGGCCGCAAGCAGCAGAGCGCCTTCGCCAACAGTGTCCTGGACGGCGGCCACAGCCAGGATGGCCGATAGGACCGGCCCGATGCAGGGCGTCCAGCCGAACGCAAACGCCACGCCCATGAAATAGGCGCCGAACATGCCCGCCGGCCGCGCCGGCTGGTAACGCGCTTCCTTGTAGAGAGCTGAAATCTTGAACACGCCCAGGAAGTGCAGCCCCATAATGATGATCATGACGCCGGCGACGATGGCGAGCGTGTTCAAATGGGCGCGCAAGACCTGGCCGATCACCGACGCAGCGGCACCGAGGGTGACAAAAACAGTGGCGAACCCAAGCACGAAGATAATGGAGGCAATGAACACGCGCTTGGCGAGCGCATTGTCCAGTTTGTCGTTTGCAGTGAGTTCGTCTAACGACGCACCGGCCAAATAGCACAAATAAGGCGGTGCCAGCGGCAGGACGCAGGGGGACAGGAAACTAATCAACCCCGCCCCGACCGCCACGGGGTATGTCACATCGGCCATTTAAACTCCTCAACCCGAGCTGTCTTCCTGTCCTCTCCGAGGGCTTTATGGGGGAAATTAGCTCACCATGCACTCAATTTTGCGTCATGTGTCAAAACTAAGACCGGCCGCCAGGGGTCCTGGCGGCCGGCTAGGTTACAGTCAACTCTGGTCCGCATAGGGCGGATGGAAGGACCAGAGCCGCTGTGAACAGAAACTCAAGCTGCGGGCGCCAGGCTCAGCGGCTTGCCTTGGGTCGCCCGATTGACGGCGGGCTGCTTGGCCCTTTTTTCGAGTGCTCGCTGCGTAATCGACTAACGCGGCACATCACCGTCAAGTGATGGTGCATGTATATCGAAAGCGCTCTGAACCATTTCTGAGAGCCATATTAATCTTCGGTTCATCTGCCAGAACTGCTCTAGATCAGCTGTTGCCTTGCTTTTGGCTCAAGAGGGGTGTAGCTGGCGGGCCGATTTGTGCTTTTGGGGAACCATCCGCCATGTACGGGCTTTGGAAACGTTATCTGTCGCGCTCGGCGAAAAACCGGGCCATGGTGTTTTGGTACAATTTCATCTCCCGGCTGGACACCGGCGATGATCTCCTGTTCCTCAATCACGGCTTTGCGCCCGTGGACGGCAATCCGAAAACGATCGAGCTGGACCCTAGGGATGAAAAGGACCGCTATTCCATCCAGCTCTACCATCAGCTGGCGGCGCGGGCAGATTGGGCCGGCAAGACGGCTCTGGAGGTGTCCAGCGGCCGCGGCGGGGGCACAGACTGGGTGATGCGGGCGTTCCAGCCGGAAAAGCTCGTGGGGCTCGACATCGCCAAGGCCTCCACGGATTTTTGCAACAGACACTACACCACGCCCCGACTGAGCTTTGTCACCGGCGATGCCCAGCATATGCCCTTTGAGGATGCCACTTTCGACATTGTGTTCACGGTGGAATCTTCCCTCAACTATCCAGACTTCGACGGCTTTCTGGCCGAAACCCGGCGCATTCTGCGCCCGGGTGGCCATCTGCTCATCACCGACTATCGGCGCGCCGGCAAGGGCGCCCGCTTTGAGCAGTCGTTGCGCAACTCAGGCATGGACGTGTTGAGCTTTGACGATATTGCCCCTCAGATCATCCGCGGGCTGGAACTGAGCGAAGACCGGAAAGTGGCCGTCATCAACACCTATGCGCCCCGCATCCTCAGACCCATGATTGGCCGCTTTGCCCGGGTCTCCGGCGAGGAGGTGAGCGAGCTGGAGCTGTTTTCCTCTGGCAAGAAAGTTTATTTTGCTTCGGTTTTGAGAAAACCCGGCTAATCTGACCCCATCACACCTGGACCCAAGCGCAATTGAACAAGCTCCGGTCGCGGTGTCTATTGGGCTCAGACTATGTGCTGAAGATGATCAGGAGAGACGATGAAACTCGCAGGCGAACAAAAGATCAAGGCACCACGGGACATTGTTTTTGCGGCCTTGAACGATCCGGAAATCCTTCAGGAGAGCATTCCGGGCTGCCGGTCCTTAACCAAGAGCTCACCCACCGAGTTTGAAGCCGAAGTGGGTCTGAAGATCGGTCCGGTGAAGGCAACGTTCACCGGAGCGGTCAAACTGTCCAAGCTTAAACCGCCGGAGAGCTACACCATCACAGGGGAAGGCAAAGGCGGCACGGCGGGCCACGCCAAGGGCGGCGCTGCGGTAAAGCTCACCGAGAACGGCGAGCATACCGTCTTGGCCTACGATGTGGATGCGCAGGTTGGCGGCAAGCTGGCGCAGCTCGGCTCCAGGCTGATTGATTCAACAGCCAAGAAGCTGTCCGGCCAGTTCTTCAAGAAGTTCGGCAAGATTGTTGAGGCCGCCCAAGCGCCTGAAGACGGCAAGGAAGACAAGAAAGGCCTATGGACCAGGTTGAAATCTTCGGTGGGAGCCAAGTAGCCGGCCGCGCCTTGCCTCACAAAAAACAGCGGCCTGGAGATGTGGCCCTGCCATCAGACCCGGGCGGTCAGGCGAAGGACGCCGGGCTGGTGTTCATCGGGCGCATCAGAACCCCTTGGACCAGCAAAGAGGCCTGCCCGAAGAACCTCATCCAGGCGCGCGAGCGCGGCGGCGGTGCGTCGCTGGAGGTTGATGAGCTCTGGCACCAAGCCCTAACGGGCCTGGAGCACCACTCCCACATCATGGTGCTGTACTGGATGGACCAGGCCAGGCGCGATCTGGTCATGCAGCATCCCCCGCACAAGGACGCCGCCGTGGGCACGTTCGCCCTGCGCTCACCGGCGCGGCCGAACCCCGTTGCGGTCGCCACCGTGCGTCTCCTGGCCCTGGATCAGGCGGCCGGCCGTCTCACCATCGATGCCATCGACTGCCTGGATGGCACGCCCCTGATAGACCTCAAACCCTGGATGGAGACGATTGACGCGGCCAAGTGAGCGAAATGGTCTCAGTCACGCGGCGGTCACTTGTGCTAGCGTCCGCCGCAATCAGCTTAACAAGGAAAATCCATATGACACTGCCCGCCTCGTTGGAGGGGAAACTGCGACTGCCGCTGATCGGCGCCCCTTTGTTCATCGTCTCCGTACCCAAACTGGTTATTGCGCAATGCAAGGCCGGCATCATCGGCGCGTTTCCGGCGCTCAATGCGCGCCCGCAGGAGGTGCTGGAAGACTGGTTGAAAGAGATCAAGGACACGCTCGGCGCCTACGCGGAAGAACATCCGGGCGTGCCGGTGGCCCCATTTGCGGTCAATCAGATCTGCCATTCCAGCAATGAGCGTCTCTTCAAGGATGTAGAGACCTGCGTGCGCTACGAGGTGCCGATCATAATTACCTCACTCAGGCCGCCTGCCGAGGTGGTGGAGGCCGTGCACGGCTATGGCGGGCTGGTGTTTCACGACGTGATCAACATCCGCCACGCCCGCAAGGCCATGGAGCAGGGCGTGGACGGCATCATTGCCGTGTGCGCCGGTGCGGGCGGGCATGCAGGCACCACGAGCCCGTTTGCATTGGTGAAGGAGATCAAGCGCGAGTTCAACGGAGCGGTCATCCTGTCCGGCTGCATGACCACCGGGGCTGACATTCTGGCCGCCCAGGCGATTGGGGCCGACATGGCCTATATCGGCACCCGCTTCATCGCAACCGAAGAGGCCAACGCCGCGGACCGCTACAAGGACATGATCGTCGACTGCGCCGCAGCCGACATTGCCTACACCTCGCGCTTCTCAGGCGTGAACGGCAGCTATCTGAAGCCCAGCATTGCGAATGCCGGCTTAGATCCTGACAACTTGGCCGACAATGACAAGTCAGCCATGGACTTCGCCAAGCGTGAAAAGGACGGCTCGGCCAAAGCCTGGAAGGACATCTGGAGCGCCGGCCAGGGGGTTGGGAACATTGACGACATTCCGTCCACCAATGATCTCGTCATGCGCATGGCCGATGAATATGAGGCAGCCCGCAAGGCGCTGACGGCAGCTTAAGGGGAGCGTAACGAGCATGAGCGATCTGGTTCGGATTGAAAAAGGCGAAGCGGTCTGGGAAATCACCCTGGACCGTCCCAAGGCCAATGCGATCAGCGCGGAGACAAGCCGCGCGCTCTCATCCGCCTTTGTGGCGTTCCGGGATGATCCAAGCGCCCGTGTGGCGGTCCTCACCGGAGGCGGCGACAAGTTCTTCTCAGCCGGCTGGGATCTAAAGGCAGCTGCGGCGGGCGAAGAGCTGGACGCCAACTATGGCGAAGGCGGGTTTGCGGGCCTGACCGAGCTCTGGTCTTTGGACAAGCCCGTGATCGCCGCGGTGAACGGCTATGCCGCGGGCGGCGGCTTCGAATTGGCGCTGGCGGCAGACATGATCGTCGCAGCAGATCATGCCCAGTTTATGCTGCCTGAGGCCACGCTCGGCATCATTGCGGACGCGGGCGGCTTCATCCGCCTGCCGCATCGGGTGCCCCGCGCGATTGCCAATGAGATGCTTATGACCGGCAGGCGCATGCCGGCTGAGGAAGCAAAGCACTGGGGTCTGGTGAACCAGGTGGTGCCGCTTGGCGGGCTGATGGACGCGGCCCGGGAGTTGGCGGCAGGCGTGTGCCAATGTGCGCCCTTGGCCCTGCGCGGCGTGAAAGCGGCCATGGCGGCAACGCAGGCCATGGGGGCGCAAGAAGCCTATGCGCATATCCGCAGCGGCGCCGTTCCGGCCTATGACGCGATTTGGAACTCTGAGGACGCCAAAGAAGGCCCCCAAGCCTTCTCAGAGGGCCGGGCGCCGGTCTGGTCGGGGCGTTAGAGCGTTTCCATATGACAAAGAACTGCTCTAGCGCCAAATCGTTCAGAATCATCTCCCGATCCACTACAGTGCCCGCTGATTCGCTCAGGGGTGATTGAGGGGATGGGGACGTGGTGCGCAGACCCAGCTTTCCAGAGATTTGCCTGCAGGCCCTTATATTGGCCGTCATGTTGCTGTGGCTGTTTGAACTCTATCAGGCGAGCGCAGGCGTGGCGTGCAGTGAGACCATTCAGGGCGCGAAATGCTATGAGTGGGGCCCTGGCGGGAAGGGGCTGGAGTTCTGGTACTACCGCTCAAAAGAGCTCTATCTGGTCCATCTTGTCATCTTGATCGAGATGCTGGCGGTGGGGCTGCTTTTGCCCTTCTTTGTCGGCTCAGCGTCGGCGGCGTTCGGCGGACTTGCGGCGTTGGTGTGGATCTATCTCAGCGGCAACTATGCGATGTCCACGCTGATTTATTGAGCCTCACCGCGGGTTAAGCTGCAGGAACGCGGAGATTAGACCCGCGCTTACTTCCGCTCGCCCTGCACGATCCGGTCGAGGATCATGGCGCAGAACAGGATGGCGAAGCCCGCCAGGATCCCCTGACCCACATTGGCGTATTGCAGAGCTTCCAGAACGTCCTCGCCCAGACCCTTGGCCCCGATCAGCGAGGCCACCACGACCATGGCCAGCGACAGCATGATGGTCTGGTTGATGCCGGCGCGAATGGAGGGGCTGGCGAGCGGCAGGTCCACCCGGGACAACAGATACCACTTGCTCGCCCCGAACGAGATTGCCGCCTCGCGCACGCTTTCCGGAACACCGCGCAAACCCAGCACCGTCAGGCGCACCACGGGGGTTCCACCGAAGATCATGGTGACGATCACAGCCGCCGGCTTGCCGACACCGAAAAAGGCGATCACCGGCACCATGAAAACGAAGGCCGGCATGGTCTGCATGAAATCCATGATGGGCTGAATGAAGGAATAGAGCCGCGGGCGGCGCGCACAGAACATGCCGAGCGGAATGCCGATGGCGATGGAAAGACACGCCGCCGTCCCCAGCAGCGCCAGGGTGGTCATGGCCTTCTCCCAAAAGCCGAGCAGCCCCATGTAGCCGAGGAACGCAGCAGAATAGATCGCCGTGCGATTGCCCGCCGAAAGCCAGGTCAGCAACACGATGAAGCTGGCAATCACCATCCACGGTGTCTTCACGAACAACAGCTCAAGCGCATCCAGGATTGCCCGAATGCCGATCGTAATGCCGTCGAAGAACAGTTCCGTGTTGCGCACCAACCAGGCAATGAACTCCTCCACCCAGCGAACGCCCGTCAGGCGAATGTCGCGGTGTGTCGGGAACTCCGTGAGCAGAGGAAATGCTCCAGGGAAGCTGTAGTGCACCATGGCGGCCGCGACAATGAGGATCGCAAAGACCGCGCTGAGCACAATATGAGGCATCGGCAGGCCAGAGGCCAGGCTGCGGTCGGAAAGCCAGTCGGAGAAACGCGCTTCCAAAACCGTGTTGGCCATCACCGATTGAGCCGCTTTGGCCAGCACCAGAACCACAAGGCCGGTGAGGAAGATCCAGATCCCTTGCTCTTCCATCTGCTGGGCTTGCAGGCGGTAGCCGCCGATCGCCTTTTCAAGGCCCTCCACGGCACGCGTATACACATCCACCTTGTCAGAGCCGCTCTCAATGGCCGACTGCAATTGCTGTTTGCGCAGCGCCAGTGTGCCTTCAATGGAGGAAATGCGGGCGAGTGCGTCAGCTGCAAGATCGCCGAACAGGCCGCGGGCCATCTGCACGAACGCAAACGTCTCGACGATCAGGAACACCAGGGCCCACTTCCATAAGCTCCGGGCGCCAAACCAGATGGGCCCGAACAGACCGGCAAACTTGTTGAAGGTTGGAGTGAACTTCGGCGAGCCGCCGATCCGCTTAAACTCGTCGGCGTAGTAATCCGGATGCGTGCGGACGAACTCAGCAACCTCCTTGCGGCGCTCGGCCTCAAGGGCGGCTATCTTGTTCGGATCTGTTTGAAGGAGCGGATTTGGAGCTGTTTCGTTCATTACATCTCTGTCCCCTCAATCACCGTGCGCAGGATGTCGGCCCGGGTGATCACCCCCACATCAGTTCCGCCGTCCTCAACAAGGATCGGTGCCTCATTGTCGATCGCCAGATGAATGAGCGTGCTGAGGGCTTCGCTCTCGTTCACCCGCGGTGCCGACTTTGGAATCTTCTTGCCGCCTGCCGTGGCTTTCTCAAGCGGCTGCATGACCGCGTGCGCCCGCACCACCTTAAGCCGGGAAATGCCGGCCACAAACTCGGCGACATAATCATCGGCAGGGTGCATGACAATGTCTTCCGCCGTGCCGATCTGCACCACGCGCCCATCGCGCATGATGGCGATGCGATGGCCCACGCGCACGGCTTCGTCCAGATCGTGGGTGATAAAGATGGTGGTCTTTTTCAGGATTTTGGAGAGATTGATGAACTCGTCCTGCAACTGGCGCCGGATGAGCGGATCGAGTGCGCTGAAGGGCTCGTCCATGAGGAGCACGTTCGGGTCTGCCGCGAGCGCCCGCGCAAGGCCGACGCGCTGCTGCATGCCGCCTGAAAGCTCATGAGCGAACTTGTTGCCCCAGGCGCTGAGTTCGACGATCTCAAGAATCTTGCCGGCCTGGCTCAGACGGTCGTTCTTGTTGATCTGTCGGATCTCCAGGGGCATGGCCACATTGTCCAGCACCGAGCGGTGCGGCAGCAGGGCGAAATTCTGGAACACCATGCCGATCTTGCGGTTGCGAAAGTTCATCAGATCGGCCGGCCCAAGGGCCATCACGTCGGTGCCCTCAATAAGGATCTTGCCGGCGGTGGGTTCAAGCAGCCGGTTGAAGTGGCGCACCAGAGTTGATTTGCCACTGCCCGACAGGCCCATGACGCAGAAAATCTCGCCGCGCTGAACGTCCAGGCTGACATCGGCCACGCCCACCACCGCGTTGTACTGCGAGAGCACATCGGCCTTGGTAAGACCATCATTGCGGATTGCCTCCAAGGCCACTTTGGCGTTTTCACCGAAGATCTTCCAGACATTGGAGATCTCAACAACGGTATCGGCGGATGTTTCCTGCGGCGCGGAGGACAAGGGGCGGGCTCCAGTGTTGGGGGGTGGGAGTAAGCGGCATCGGCGTCGTAACGCCGATGCCGCTCAAGCTTGCGTCAGGTCAGATTACAGACCAAGCCAGGCGTCAACCCGCTTGGGGTTGTTCTTGACCCATTCCTTGGCAACCTCGCCCGCTTCGCGACCCTTGCCTGAGATCTCGTAAGCAAAGCTGCTTACGTCGTCCGTCGTCAGCTGAAAGCGCTCGAAGAACTCGGCAATGGCCGGAGAACGCTCTTTGAGCGAATTTGACCAGGCGATCTGAACATTTTTCAGGGCGTCTTTTGTGGCCACGTTCGATTTGGTGAACCAATCCGGGGAGTCTGACGGCTGGACCATCACGTATTTCGCCGGGTCGTATTTGGGCTCGGTGAGCATTTTCACATCGAACATGTACCAGATGGCGTGCGGCTTATAGCAGTAGAACGCATAGCCTTCTTTCTTGGCGATGGAGTCTTTCACGCGGGCGGTCTTCACGCTTTCCTCAGCGCGGACAGGTTCGATGAAGTCCATCAGACCATAGTCGCGCACTTTAACCTGGTTCACGTTCGCTGACGCCCAGCCTGGAGCGCCAATCCACATCTCGCCTTTACCGTCGCCATCGCTGTCCATTTTCTCAGCCACATCCGGGCGGCCCAGATCGGCGATGTCGGTAATGTTGTTGGCTTCACCGAATTGCTTGGATACGCAGAAGCCCTGGTTGCCCTCATAAGGGTTCTTGGACAGGGTCACCGTTTTAGCGCCGTCCACATACTTCTTGGTGAAGCTCTCCTGGTTGGGCAGCCAAACGTCAGGGTGCACATCAATGTCGCCCTTGCCCTGGTCCATGGCCTGGAAGATCGTGGCGTTGTTGCCCGGAACCAGGCCGGCTTCACCGCCAATGCGCGATTCCACCACTTCTTTGAGAAGGTGCGCGATGGCTTGTGCACCCGTCCATGACGGCACGCCAATATTCACCTTCTCCGCGGCCAGTGCCGGAACGGACACGAGCCCGAGTGCTGTGGCCAGTGCCACTGTCCTGAATGTGTGTTTCATCTTAGTCTCCCTTTCGTCGAAACTTATGCCGGAGGTGCCGGCGGTTAAAATCTCATGCACTGCTTGTGAGGATAGCATCCTCATAAGCAAACAGGGCCGCCGAGCCGCCCGTGTGGAGGAACAGTACATTGTCTGTGGCTTTAAAGAAGCCCTGACGGATCAGGCCGATGAGACCCGCCATCCCTTTGCCGGAATAGACCGGGTCCAGCAGGATACCTTCAAAACGGGCCGCTTTGGAAATGGCTTCAAGGGTCGAGGGTGCGGGGATGCCGTAGCCTTCGCCCACATAGCCGTCATCCACCAGGATCTTGCTTGCCGCAATGGTGGGGGCGTTCAGCTTTTCCAACGTCTTCTTGGTGAGGCCGTGAACGGCATCCACCTGGCGCTCGCGCGGCTGACGCACGCTGACGCCCATGACGGGCAGATCCGCGCCTATGGCGTGAAAGCCTGCCACCAGGCCGGCCTGCGTGCCGGTGCTGCCCGTTGCCATCACGAGCCAATGGAAGGTCTGTCCTGTTGCTTGCGCTTGCATTGAAATTTCCTGAGCACAGGAAGCATAGCCCAACGCGCCCGTGGCGTTAGAGCCACCGCCGGGAATGAAATAGGGCCTGTGGCCCTCGGCGCGCAGCTTTTCGGTGACCGCCATGGCTTCGGCATTCATATCAAGGCCGCCCGGGCGGAACTCCAGTGTGGCCCCGAACACTTTGTCTAGGAACACATTGCCCGTGTCCTCATAGGCCGCGTCACGGTCCGGCACCCGGCGTTCAAGCAAAGCGTGGCACTTGAGCCCCGCACGGCACGCCGCTGCCGCTGTCTGGCGCACGTGATTGGATTGAACCGCCCCTTGGGTCACCAGCATATCGGCATGCTCGCTGAGCGCTTCGCCTACCAGAAACTCAAGCTTTCGGGTCTTGTTGCCGCCCGTGGCGAGCCCGGTGCAATCATCGCGCTTGATGAAAAGGCTGGGACCGCCCAGATGTTCGCTTAGCCGGACCATAGCTTCGATGGGCGTTGGCTGATGGCACAGGGCCATCCGCGCATATTGATCAAAATCGATGTGCTGCAGATCGTGTGATCCCGTTTCGGCCAAGCTCACTTGGACCTCCCGCCTGAGTTTGTTCTTCTGGCTTTAGCCTGTCGCAAATCTCCATTTGCCACAAATGCTATGTTCACCTAACATCATGCAAACTTTGCATAGTATTAGGATAAGCGATGGATTTCGCGTGGTTCAGAGATCTTGGCAATCTTGCCCAGACCGGCAATTTCTCCCAAGCTGCCGAGCTTGGAAACATCAGCCAGCCCGCGTTCAGCCGGCGCATCAAGGCGATTGAAGCCTGGGTTGGGGTCACGCTGGTGAACCGCTCAAAGCACCCTGTGGCCCTCACCAGTGCCGGCGCTCAAATGCTCGAGGCGGGCCAGCAAGCCCTGGCACGCCTTGAGACCGAGCGCACCCAGATCCGCGAGGCCCATTCCCTGCCGGACAATTACATGGTCACCTTCGGCGCCCAGCACTCGATCGGCTGGCGCTTTTATCCGGCCTGGCTGCAGGCGTTTGAGGATGCCTATGGGCCGATCATCTCGCGGCTGCGCGCAGACGATCTGCCCAACTGTCTGGAAGATTTGCACGACGGCGAGGTTGATTTCGTCATCGCTTACGACAGCGATTACGCCCAGAGCATTGCCGATGAAACGGGCATTGATTCGGTGCGCATTGGCGAGGACGCGCTCATTCCGGTCTGCAAGCGCGGCGCAGATGGGGAGCCCCTGTTCAACTTCGGGCGGAAGCTCTCTGTGGAGATCCCCTATTTGCGCTTCGGCGCCAATGCTCCGATCGGCCGTCACATTGAGCCGCTGCTGCGGCGCGGGGATCTCTATGGCAAGCTGCGGGTGGTTTATGAGAACTCCATGGCGGGGGCCTTGCGCATCCGGGCCCGCGAAGGGGCGGGTGTGGCCTGGTTGCCCAGAAGCCTGGTGAGCCCGGACCTTGAGGCCGGAATAATGGTGCAGATCGGGGATGCGTCCATGGAAATCAGCTTGCAGATCCGCCTGCACCGGCTGCGCCGCAACGCCAACCAGCTGACGCGCCAGATCTGGGCGTTTCTGTCGAGCCGTGAGACGGTGCCTTTGATGCCTCGGATGTCGTAGAAATAGTGTTTTTTGTCCAAACGAACCCAATTTCGCGTAAGGCTGTGATCTAGCGGCGAGATTCGGGCTATTTGGCCTTGATGGTTGAGTTTGGCAAAACCCGCGTCCTTGCGGCTCTCTCCCATCGTCATCCCCGCTTCCACCATCGTCATCCCCGCGAACGCGGGGACCCAGGACGGTTGGCTCTGAGCTATGCGGCTTCTAGGTCCCGGATATTTTGCTGGCGCAAAATTCCGGG
>JBCDDQ010000106.1:0-15461 GCA_039180225.1 Pseudomonadota bacterium | reverse complement strand
CCCATGGCCGGTTCGTCGCTCACATTCCGCCTGCTTGAGGCATCGCCCTTTGGGGTCTTGGCTGAGATTGAGGCAGACGATGTGGACGCGGCCGTGGCGCTCTTTGTCGAAGCGTCCGGCGAGGTTACCGACGCGCTGCATGGGGCCGGGGGCCTGATGGTGGTGCGCGGGCTTTCGAGCTTGCGCCATGCGCCCCGGGCGCTGGTGACGATCTCAGAAGTGTTCGGCCCGGATGTGGAGAATTACCGCGAGACGCTCACTGCTGAACGCTTCTTCCATGACGAGGTGGCCGAGGTTTTGGTGCTCTCCAACATGGCGCCCTGCAATCACTCCCCGCCGCCACGGCCGGAGCCGCTGCTGGATGAAGAGGGCCGGTTTCCGGTGCAGTTCCCGCAGCGCGCAAATTGGCACACCGATCAGAGCTACCGGCGCCCGCCGCCCGACGTCACATTGCTGTTCGGTGTCACCGTGCCCCCGCCGGATGAGGGCCAAACGCTGTTTGCCGACTGCACGGCGGCGCTGGAGGCGTTGGCGCCAGAGGAGCGCGCTGAGATTGAGGGCCTGAGCGGCTTGCATGCGCCGAGCTGGATTGGCCGTCGGCCGCAAGATGTGCGGGCCGGTGCCACGCCCAAGCCGTTGCTCGCCCATCAGCTGCCCCAGCGCCAGCCTTTGGTGCGGGTTCATCCGGTGACCGGCAAGCCGGCACTCTATATCTGCGAAGAGGCGCAGATGGATCATCTGGAAGGGCCGGTCGAAGGGCTGGAGCCCGGGCCGGATGGGGCAGGAGCGCAGCTGATCAGGCGTCTGCTGGCCTATGCCACCCGGCGAGAGTTTGTCTATGTGCACGAGTGGCGGGAGGGGGATCTGGTGATTGGCGACAACCGCTGCCTGCTGCATGCGGCGTCCTGGTTTGATGCGCAGCGCCACCCCCGCCTGATGTGGCGCACCACGGTGAGCGGGCATCCCGGGGCGGAATATGCGGGTGAAGCTAAGAGCTGGGTGCCGAAGCAGGGCCATGCGCCCATGGAGGGGATGGAGGACGCGTGAGGGGGTTCATACAACGTATCGTCACCCCGGAATTTGCGTGTGCAACTATCCGGGCCCAGAGCGCGTCTGCCCCTGGGTTCCCGCGCTCGCGAGGATGACGGAGATTGTGTTGCCGCGTCCTTGCGAAAGCGAGGACCTTCTGAGCCAAGGGAAATGGGAGAGCTATGGGCCCTCGCGTGCGCAAGGGCGCGGGAGAGGCGCACGAACTGTCATCCCGGAATTTTGCGCCAGCAAAATATCCGGGACCCAGGGGCGTTGAGCCTCTGAGTGTCCGGCCCCTGGGTCCTGGCGTTCGCAAGCACGCCGCTAGCTGCACAGCGTCCGGAACATGTTCACCAGATGCAGCCCGCAGGAGGCGCCCTCGTCGCGGTCCGGAACATAGCCGCACAAGCTGAGCCCGATCATCGCCGGAGACGTGACGAGCGGGCGCAGAAGGGTGGCCGCGTCGTCCCAGTCCAAACCGCCCGGCATCAGATGGTTGGCCGCCGGAAAGGCCATCTCGTCGAACACATCCACATTGATGTGCAGCCAGAACTTCGTGCCTGGCCCGGCCACCCGGCCCAGAACCGCCTGAGCTGCGGCGGCGGGCCCTGATGAGCGGATATGCTCCCGGTCATATGCGCCGAGGTGAGGCTGAAAGTCCTCAGGCATCAGCGCACCCGCCCGGTCGGCCTCCTCCCGGTCGCGAAACCCCGCCATGGCCACATGTTCCGGCTTAACCGGCGCCTGATCGCCCAGCAACGCGCCCCAGGCCCGGGGGCCGCGGCCGAGCGTGGCGGCCAGCGCCATGCTGGCCCCGTGGCCGTCCGGCGAGGTGTCGGCGTCATAAAGATCCATGTGCCCGCTCACCGACACCAGCCCCAGGGCCGTGTCCCGGGCGAGGCCATCGCGGGCGCCGGCCATGGCGCCCGGCAAAATCGCATTGCAGCCGCCGGCCACAAACGGAACCTGGCCGTCCTCGATCAACTGACCCAGGCGCCGGCGCAGCACCAGGGTTGCTTCGATCACCCCCTCCAGCGCCACCAGACCGCTGGCGGTGTCGCGCCGGGTGCCGCGCATCAGGGTGTCGAGATCCTTGGCATGGTCGGAGTTCATGGCGGCCATCAGGCCCACATCGCGCAAGGCATCGGGTCCGTGCTCGGTGCCGCCCGGCCTGCCGCTGCTGTCCGCAGGGGCCCCTGCAAAAGTAAAGCGCTTCATGCCCAGTCTCCAACGCTTGCTTCAGGTTCTGACACAAAACGCCCGGACGGGGAAGGGTATTGCCGCTTTGCGCGTTTCCGCTTTCCTAAGCATGCCGGGACATCACGCTTGCAGCTTGCCGACACTCGCACTATCTTCCCTTTCATCAGCCACTTAGTGGTAGAAGTTGCGAAAACCGAACGAGCTGACCGAATGAACTTGTGCATTCCGCAAGGGGCGGGTCTTCTTGTCTTCGCGCTGAGCGTTTGGGCCACGCTTGCGGCTGCGCCGGCTTCGGCCGCGCCCACGGAGCCCTCGTGCGCGGGCGCCTTGCGCACCGTCGCGACCACCGGCGAACTTCAAAAGGCCATAAAGGACGTGCGCTACGGGGTGTTGGCGCCCGGCAGCGTGATCCGCCTGAAGGCGGCCACCTTCCGCCTGGCGCGCGACGGTGAGCCGCTCAGCCTCAACAATGTCTATGGCACCTCGGAGGCCTGTCCCATCACCATTGAAGGGGCGGGCGATGACACGCTTCTGGACGGCAACCGCACTCCGGACAACGAACAGTTCGGCCACCGGCTGCGCGTAGCGCTCAGCGCCGGGGCGGAGCGCCTGCTGGACACTGAAATGGAGGTGCTGAAGAAGCTCTCCACCGGCATGCCCACCGAAGCGCCGATCAACTGTCTGAAGATTGAACGGGCCGCCTGGATCACCATCCAGAACTTGAAGATTTCCGGCTGCTGGCCCACTGCGGTCTATTTGCGCGATGCCAGCTACATCACTGTGCGCGGCGCCACGCTGTTGGGATCCACCTATGCCATCATCGCCCATGGCAGGTCGCATCACCTTCTCATCGAGGACAACCGCTGGACCCAGGATGTGACCGGCGATGTGTGGAGCCGCATTCCCTGGGGCGTGTCCCATCACGGCTCAAAGGCCCATCTGAACGGGGCCCTTTTCGGCGGCTACAACATTCAAGGCGCTGTGGTGATCCGGCGCAATCTGATCCGCCATGCCTATAACGGCATTCGCATTAAGGCATCCTGTCTTGGGCGTGAGGCCTGCGACAAGAACATGAACGTGGAGATCGCCCACAACCGGTTTGAGTTCATCCGCGATAACTCGGTGGAGCCGGAAGGCTCGGCGGTCAATTGGTGGGTGCGCCACAACAAGATGCGCGATGTGCATGCGCCCTATTCTTTCGATGGCGTCAGAGGCGGCCCGCACTATGTGTTCGGCAATGTGGGCTGGTTCACCGAGATGCCCGAACAGCATTGCGAGGATCAAGTGTGGGCCGAGGACCGCGAACCCTTGGGCAAGCTCACCGCGCACCGCGAATGCCGGCTTCACCGCATGGGCAAGACCTTCAAGCTGGGCAATGTGCAAAAGCGTCCGCTGCATATCTTTCACAACAGCTGGTTGGCCCGCTCGCCCCTGGTGGGCGGCGGCGGCTCTGGGCCTTTGCGGGCCTGGAACAATGCGATTGAGTTCTGCGGGCCAGGCGAGACGTCGGTGATCTGCAAGGCGCCGAGCCATCTGCTCCACAGCGGCGGGCGCAAGAAACTGCGCTGGCTGGAGCACGCGGTGGCCAGGTCAGTTGAGCACAATATCCGCTTTAACGTGTCGAACCGTCCGCTCTTTCCCACCGCCGTCAAAAAGCCGGGCTTCCCGATCACCGGGCGCTGGGCCGATGGCTTGGGGTTCCGCGATGGCCGCCACGGGGACTTCCGCCTTCAGCCGGGTAGCCCGGCGCGCCGCGCGGGCTGCATGATCCAGAAGCATGCCAACGGCGAGCTGACCTGCACCCGCCCGCCGGACGGCTTCCGCCCGGACGTGGGCGCTTACCAGGGGGCGCGGCTCATTAAGGGGCCGTCCTTCCGTCATGTGGACGGGGCGCTGGGACCGGACCGTGTCTATGTGGAGCGCCCGCGCGTTGTGGACGTGGCGTTCGATGCGGTGCGTCCGGAACGCTTTTCGATCAGCTTTTCAGTTCCGATAAAACTGGCCGGTCCGGCCGAAACGGTCACCCTGTGGCTGGAAGAGGGCACGATCCCGCTGACGGCCATGTGCGGTGTTGCTGAGGGCGGATCCCGGGTCCTGACTTGCGAGCTCTCCTCCGGCGGGGTGAGAACGGCGGAGGTGTCGGCGATTGATCTGCCCCGCACGATCCACCGTGATGGGGGCACCCAGGCGGCCGTAACCTTGTGGGCGGCCGCCGATCGCCGGGTGCGGTTTGCCGATTAGGGCTCGGACGGCTGCCAGCTCAAATCGTTCCGGTCGCGCGAAACGCTCAGAATGAAACTGACGGTCTGGGCAGTGAGTAGACGGATGTGTTGAACAGGTGATCGTCATAGTTCACAAGCGATGTGGGCTGATCGCCGTCGCTGAACATGTCGAAGGACACCCCAACCAGGAACTCGATCCCGTCAAACGTCCAGGTCTTTGAGCCGTTGATCTGTTGCCAGCTCTCAGTGTAGGCCACCGAGCCCCACGTTCGTATGCCCGGAACGCTCAAGCAGAGATATTCCGCCCGCCCACCGGCGCGGAGCGAATGGATCTGGTAATCGCCCGGCAGGTCGAGCCTGTCTTTGGACCAGTCCATGAAACCGCTGAAGCTGACATTGTCGGTCAGATAACCGGTGAGATCACCGCCGGCGTAAAAGCTGGTCTTCAGGTTCCCTTCGTCCGAGCCCGGGAAGAGGGCGCCGCCGAACGCGTCGAACGCAACGACCTCGTTGGCTCGCACACGGCCGAAACCGCCGAACTTGCCAACCGTCTGACCGCCATTGTCATTTGCGTGATAGCGGAAGCCGCCTTCAGCACCGATCGCTGAGCCCTCGCCATTGTGGTAATAGACCAGGCCGGTGGCCCAAGACTGATTGTCGACGATGTAGCCGTCCAACTGCTCAAAGATGTCTTGCTGGAACTCGCCGGTAAAGTTCCCGCGAAAACTGTCTCCGATCGGGAAGTTGTACCTGATGCCGAACGAGCCTCTGTAGACATCCCGGTCGAGATTGTTGTCGCCGCTCTGGTCTGCTGTCGAGAAACTCCCAAACCCACCTATAATGGTGAAGTCGTTAGACTTGTAATGCTCTGAAGATGGATCTGCCATCGCGCCGGTTGCTAATGTACCCCAAGCAAACGCTGCTGCCAGAACCGCAATTCCCCGCCGTTTCATCAATGACTAACTCCCCAATACTACCGCCGCGATCCCCTTTTCTTTCAATCATACAAATTGTGGGCGGCAGTGGGGAGGGAGAAAGAGCTAAACGAATCAGTTTTGGTGGTCGGCGTTGCTAAATTGCCACGTTTGTCAATCTTTTTGTTTGAGATTAGCGGATGCGCCAAGGTCCGGCGGCCTGTCCTCTCTGGCCGCGCCCGCCCTTCGGCTCAGTCCAATGTGGCCTTCACGGCTTTGAGGGTGTCGAAAAACTCCATGAATTGGATAACCTTGCCGTCTTCGAACAGCCAGATGTCGACTTTGCCGATGGCGGCGGTCTTGCCCGTCTTCTTGTGGGTCCACGAGCACTCGCCTATGGCGACGACGCGGCCACCTTGCGCCACAAATTCGTTGATGCGGTACGAGTTCATGGACCAGGTTTCGGCCAGTCCGGCGAAATAGCCGGCCACGTCTTGTTTGGAGACCCGTTTCTGCGTGAACTCCATGCCGGGGGCGCCATCGGCCAATGATCCCCAGTCAACATGGTCGGCGAGGATGTCTAACCAGACTTGAGCATCGCCTTTAGTGTTTTGCCAATGAATATAGGCTTTGCGTAATGTTTCGACATTTCTGTCTTCTTCGCTCATAATATTTCTCGAATTTGAGTATGTTATTTATATTAGGTTGTAAATTGGCGAAATACAACAATTTATGTTTCTGCTGTCATTGAGCAGCGCCCCGATCTGGTCGTGGGAGGGCAAAATTAACGGCGCCTGCCCCCTTTCAGATCACCTCTTTTCGCAAAGTGGAAAACCTGACTTCTCAGCAATCCGGTTTCGGGTCTGCCGGCGTTAGAGGGCGCATCAACCCGGGCGAACCTCTTTCGCTACGGGTCAGACCTAGAAACGCTCTCAACGAAGGAGACCCCCCATGAAGCACCTTTTCGCCTCCGCCGCCGTGGCCACCGCCCTGATGATCACCCCAGCCGCTGCCGGCAACCTCGTCGACGTGGCCAGCAAAGCCGGCACGTTCAACACTCTGATCGCTGCCGCCAAAGCAGCCGGCCTGGCAGGCGCACTGGCCGAAGGCGAAAACCTTACCATCTTCGCGCCCACCGATGAAGCGTTTGCCGCTCTGCCCGGAGGCACCGTGGAAAACCTGCTGAAGCCGGAAAACAAGGACCAGCTGGCCGCAATCCTCAGCTACCACGTGGTCCCGCGCAAGCTGACCTCCAACATGCTGCCCGGCCGCACCATCCACGTGAAAACCATCAAAGCCGGCGGCGACAAGATGCTGGCCGTCACCAAAAGCTCAAGCGGCGTCACCGTTGACGGCGCCAATGTGGTGTCCGCGGACATCAAAGCCACCAATGGCGTAATCCATGTGATCGACAAGGTTGTGTTGCCCTCCAGCTAACCTCCGTCGGCAAATGCGGGCGCCCTCCCTCCGGGCGCCCGCAACTTTCAGTTGACAGCGTCAAAAAACCTGTGCGGACATACGGGCCTCGGACACCTTCCCAACGTCAGAGCGCACCGATGAGCCAGATCCAGACCACCCCCCTCCATCCCGCCTTCGGGGTCGACGTGACCGGCGTCGATCTGCACCACGCCACCGCCGATCATCTCTACCCTCAGATCCGCGCCCTGTTTGAAGAGCACTCCCTTCTGCTCTTCCGCGGCCAGCATCTCAGCGATGAGGCGCATCTTGAGTTCGGCAAGCTGTTCGGCCCCATCGAGGACCGCTCAAACTACAAGATGGACGGTGCGCCGAAGATTTCCTACGGGGTGAGCAACGAAACCGAAGAAGGCGGGGTCTTCAGTGAAGACGACATCCGCCTGCTCAATCTGCAGGCCAACATGCTGTGGCACACCGACAGCACCTTCCTGCCGGTTCCTGCCTTGGTGAATGTGCTTCAGGCCCGGATTGTGCCGAAGGCGGGCGGGGCGACGGAGTTTGTCTCCAGCCGTGCCGGCTTCAACCGCCTTTCGCCCGAACGCCAAGACCAGCTGCGCGGGCTCACCTTCCACCACCGCTATGCCCATTCGCGCGCCCGGATCGATCCGCGGCTGGTCAACATGGATCTGATCGCTATGTGGCCTGATACCGAGTGGCAGGCGGTGTGGCGCAATCCGGTGAACGGACAGGACTCCCTCTACATCGCCTCCCACGCCTTTGCCGTCAGTGGCATGGGCGAGGCCGAGGGCGCCGCTTTCATCGATGAGCTGATGGAGGAGGTGACCAGACCTGAGGATATCTATGCCCATTTCTGGCAGCCGGGCGATGTTCTGGTCTGGGACGAGCGGGCCGTCCTCCATCGGGGCACGCCGTGGCCTTATGAGCAGCCGCGCACATTGGTGAGCTGCTGTATTTCGGCGCGCGACGTGGACGGGCTGCAAGCCATGCGGCCTAGAGCGAGATGAGGTCAAATTGAATCATTTGTCCGATGCCCCACATCGCACTGCGCTTCGCGCCTTGGATATGTGCTGATTTGACTCCATCAAATGGTTCAATTTGACCTCATCTCGCTCTAGACACTGAACGACGGGCACGAGCCCACATACCCGAATACGGACCATTCGATGTCCACATTCTCCGTGGCCAGCACTTTGATCTCAAAGCTGCCGCGGCCCTGGCCTTCCTTGTAAAGGGGCACCAGTGCGCGGGTATGGTCCTGGTTCCAGGCTGTGCCGAAGGGCCCACTGGCGCCGGGCTCCAGCGCGGTCACGTGGGGGCCTTTGAAATCGACCGGCCGGTCGAACGACACCATCAGGTAAACCGGAAAGTTGCGCTTTGCATCGCCGGCCTGCCAGGTGAGGCGCACAGCCTCGCCTGCGGCCACCCGGTTGTGCTCCAGCTCCACCTGCAGGCTCTGCTGCAGGCGGTCCAGCGCCAGGGCGTCGGCCACGCATGGGGCCGCGGCCGCCGGGCGCCCGGCGGCGGTTAAGACAGTCAGACAGACAAGCACGCCAAAGGCTCGCATCATCATCTTTGCATCCCTGTTGAACTGTTCGGTTCAGGTTTTCAGGCTGTTTACGCGCAGATGACGGGTGGGCGCAGTGATCTTTGTCACAAGAGGGGGGGCGGCCGCGTGTTGAAGATGCGGCCTGCTTAGCAAACAGAAAGGGCAGAGCTATGGGCCCTCCCGCGTCCTTGCGCACGCGAGGACCTTCTCTGCCAAACAAAAAGTGGGAGGCCCAGCCCCCTTTACTGTTTCAGCAGCGGAACCCAGTACGCAAAGATCGCCACCAGGCCCAAAACCCCGAACGGCGGCCAGGCCCGGCGTATGATGGCCACAAGCATCAAAACGCCCGTGATCAGCGCCAAAACCGGCACGCTCTGGTCCAAAACCTCAACCTGGCTGAACAAAACCGCCAAAATCCAATCCATAGGTGTGCCCTCCACAAATCGATGGATCATCCAAATCGGACCGCCGGAGCGGCCTTTTGAGAGGGCCATGCAGGACTTGGGCCAGTTGAAAACCCGCGGAATTCCCGGCTTGCGCGAACAAGCCTCACGCAAGCAATGCACTTTAGGCAGAACGCATATGTGGGCTGGGGAAAGGCGCGGCGCCGGGAGCGCGACTGATTTGAACCAATGTTTGCCAGTATCGGACACTTTCAGAGCAATTCAGAGCCGGTTGGACGATCCGAACCTGCCTCCCGCTGTGCGCGAAAACGTGGAACAGCATTTCCAGCACCTGATCAGCCTGGCCCACAACCTGAAACAGCTCGGTGTGGACCAGGAGGAAATCAACCATCACATGGCTGAAATCTACGGAAAATACGAGCAGGCTCTCGAGACCAACCTTGCCAGGATCAAGGATATCGAAGGGGCCCTGGTGATCTCAGACGACGAGGACACGCCCTGATGGCGGCCGCCTTGGAAACTCACAACCCTGCATGCCGGAAGGACACATGACAGACACGCCCAAATCCGCCGAGGCCAAGCGCCTGGCCACCCTCAAAGAATATGATGTGCTGGACACCCCGCCCGAAGAGGCGTTCGACCGGATTACGCGCCTTGCCCAGTCGGCCTTGCGCATGCCCATTTCGCTGATTTCGCTGGTGGATGAGAACCGCCAATGGTTCAAATCGCGCCGGGGGCTGGACATTCCGGAGACCTCGCGGGAGGTCTCGTTCTGCGCCCATGCCATTCAGCGCGATCCGCCGTTCCTGGTCCCCAACGCCCTGTTGGACGAGCGCTTCTGCAACAACCCGCTGGTGGTGGGCGAGCCTCACATCCGGTTCTATGCCGGTGTGCCGCTGAAGATGAAGGACGGCTCCAACATCGGGACCTTGTGCGTCATCGACACCAAGCCGGCCGAACTCACTGAAACCGAGCTGTCCATTTTGGGCGATCTGGCCCGCCTGGTGGTGGACGAGCTTGAGCTGCGCCAGCTGGCCACGACCGACAGCCTGACCGGCGCCCTGACCCGGCGCAGTTTTGAGAAAGACCTGGACGCAGAGCTTGAACGCGCCAAACGCTACAAACACAATGCCGCTCTCATTCTTCTGGATGTGGACCATCTGGCCGGGGTCAACGAGACGTTCGGCCATGGGGCGGGCGATGCGGTGTTGCGCAAGGTTGCCGCCATCTCCAAGCAGGCGCTGCGCACGGTGGATGTGTTCGGCCGGATTGACGGCGACAAATTCGCCATCCTCCTGCCGGAGACCGGCAAGGACGGCGCCCTCAACGTGGTGGAGCGCCTGCACCAGGAAATCAAGAGCGCACCGGCCGCCCAGGGCAATTCGCTGATCGCCACCACCGCCAGTTTCGGGGTGACGGTGATCGCGGAAACCGACCGCACAGGCCACGGCATGATGAAGCGGGCCGGGGATGCCTTACGCCAGGCCAAATCGGCTGGTGTGGCCAAGATCATCTTCAAAGACGCCGACGACAACCTGTCGGAGGTGGCTTGAGCGTTTCACTGCGTGAGTGACGATACCGGGAGTACCCCCTACCGAACAACAGATTGTGGAAAGATCAATGTCAGCAACCGCCGCACAAACCCAAGAGCAGGCCGCTCCTCCTCAGAAATCTCCTCCGAGGGTGAAGGACTACGAGACCACCATGAAGTTGGCCATCACGGCCCTCGACCTGGTGCGCAGTCATCTCACCCCGCCGAACCCGAAGACCTTTGAATTCTGGTACAATTATGCCGATGGCAACAACCAGGAACTGAGGGCCGAGGTGGATGCGCTGCTCAAGCAGGGGCCCGGCAAACTGAGCCCTTACGATATTGAGCAGTTCTACGACCAGTTCATCGCCGGCGCCGGCGAGAAGGATGCCGAGCGGGCCGCCAGCCAGGGCTTGGGCGCTGAGCTCAAGGCCGTGCAGGATGTGTTGCGCAATTATGTGGAGCATTCCAAGACCTTCGGCGACACGCTGTCGGTCTCCATGGGCGAGTTGAAGCCGGATGCGTCGGCCCAGCAGATTGCCAAGACGGTGCAATGCCTGATCGGCGAGAACCAGCGCATGGAGCGCGAGACCAGCGAGCTGCGCACGTCGGTTGAGCATTCCCAAGAGCAGGTGAAGCTTCTGGAATCGCGGCTGGAGAAAGCCAAGGATGTGAGCCTTTACGATCCGCTCACCCAGCTGCGCAACCGCCGCTATTATGACCAGGAGCTGCCCAAGCTGATTATCAAGGCAGCGCTGGACGAAAAGCCGCTCTGTCTGGCGGTGGCCGACATCGACCACTTCAAGCGGGTGAACGACACGTTCGGCCACCAGATTGGCGATGGCATCTTGAAGCTGTTCGCCGATCTGTTGATGAAGAACATCAAGGGCCGCGATCTGGTGGTGCGTTATGGCGGCGAGGAGTTTGTCATCCTTCTGCCGGAGACCCAGCTGGAAGATGCCATTGTGCTTTTGGAACAAATCCGCACCAAGCTTCAGGGCTTGAGCCTTTCGGTCCGCACCACGGGCCAGAAGGTGGGCAACGTGACCTCTTCGTTCGGGGTGGTGCAGCTGAAGCCTGATGAGGACAAGAACTCGCTGTTTGAGCGGGCCGACCAGCTGCTCTACCGGGCCAAGGAAGAGGGGCGGAACCGGATTATCTCCGAGGCCATGTAGCGATCCTCCCACGCCCCCGTCCTCCCCATTTCTCCCCTCCGTCATGCCCGCGAAGGCGGGGATCCAGGCAACACGCTTAGAGCTTGCGGCTCGAGATCCCCGCCTTCGCGGGGATGACGAGGTGGGCGCGAGGATGACGATTAGAGGGCGGGGATGACGATTAGAGGGCGAGGATGACGCTAAGAGTCGTGGCGCGAAAAATGTACAAACTCAAAAAACTCCCTCAAATGGTGGCGTGACCGCGTACCACTCGATTAGGTTGTAACTCTTTGATTCTTCAGCCAGTTCAAAAAAATTCAAAAAAATAGGAATTTTATGCTTGACAGCGTGACGCTGTTATGGCCATATCCCCCTACGCTGGCAACAGTTGGGCTCGGAACTCCGGGCCTTTTTTCATGTCTACTCCCCGAAATCACCGCTCCTTTGCCTTGGCCCTTGCGGGCGAATGGGCTTAACTCTTGCGAACCCACCCTTTGCGCAAACTTTAGGAGGCGCCCCATGGCTGTTCGCATTGAAAAAGAAGGTCCCGTCTGGACCATCATTCACGCCCGTCCGGAGGCCCGCAATGGCATGGACCCGGTGTCGGCCCAAGCCTTGTGTGATGCCTTTGTGGAATTTGAGGCTGATGATGAGGCCTATGTGGCCGTGTTCTGGGGGGAGGGCGGTGCGTTTTGTGCCGGTTGGGATTTGAAATACGCCGCCTCGCTGGGCGATCCGGAGAAGTGGCAAAAGGAGATCATTGAGGAGTTGGCCTTCCCGCCGGGCGCCAACCCTGCGCCGCGGGGGCCGCTGGGCCCTTCGCGGCTGGAACTCACCAAGCCGGTCATTGGTGCCATCGAGGGCCCGGCCGTAGCCGGCGGCATGGAGCTTGCCCTGTGGTGTGATGTGCGCGTCATGGCGGAGAGCGCTTATCTCGGCGTTTATTGCCGGCGTTGGGGCATCACGCTGATGGATGGCGGCACGGTGCGCCTGCCGCGGCTGGTGGGCCAGGGCAAGGCGCTGGAGATCGCCATGACAGGGCGCAAGGTTCCGGCGGAGGAATGTTACCGTATTGGCTTGTGCGAAAAGGTTGTGCCCCATGGCGGCGCGCGCGAGGCGGCGGAGGCCATGGCCCACGAGATTGCGCGCTTCCCCCAAGAGGCGGTGCGGGCCGACCGGGCATCGATCATTGAGACCCGCGGCATGCCGGTGCGCGATGCCTTGCGCCATGAGTGGGCGAACGGGCTCAACGCCATCCTGAAGGAGGGCATAGACGGCGCGGCCCGCTTTGCCGGAGGCGCGGGGCGGCATGGGAGTTTTGAGGATATTTGACCCACCCCGCGTCCTTGCGAAAGCGAGGACCTTCTGAGCCAAGGGTAAGGACCCAGCTATGGGCCCTCGCGTGCGCAAGGGTGCTGGGTGGGTTGAAGCGCCCTCACGCGCTCTTCTTGATTTCCACCTGGTGCGGGTAGGGGATCGAGATGCCGTCCTTGTCGAAGGCCTCCTTCACCGCCTTGGTCATGTGGAACTTCAGCTCCCAATAATCGGCCGCCGCGCACCACAGCCTGACGCCCAGATCCACTGAGCTGTCGCCGAGATTGACCACGCGCACCCAGGGCTCCGGATCGCTGTGGACCCGCTCATCGGCCTCCGCCAGTTTGAGGATCACGGCCATGGCCTTGTCGGCATCATCGCCATAATCGATGCCGAAGCTGAGATCGAGCCGCCGGGTGTCGTGGGCCGAATAGTTGGTGATGATCGCTCCCCATGCCTGGCCGTTGGGAATGATGATCTGCACATTGTCCGGCGTCACCAGTTCGGTGACGAAGAGATTGAGATCGGCCACAGTGCCCGACGTGCCGCCAATGTCCACGAACTGGCCCAGCTTATAGGGCCGGAACACAATCAACATAACGCCGGCGGCGATGTTGCTGAGCGTGCCCTGCAGCGCAAGGCCGATGGCCAGCGTGGTGGCGCCCAGGACCGCAACAAGGCTGGTGGCCTCAATGCCGAACAGCCCGAGGACGGCGATCAGCACAACGGTGAGGATCACCCACTTGAGGATCGAGGCGACGAACGAGCCGATGGTGTCGTCAATGTTGGGATTGCTGGTCACCCGCCGCCGGGCCCATGCGCTCATGGCGTTGGCGACGATCCAGCCGACGATGAGAACAATGAGCGCCTTGCCGGCGTTCACGATGAGCGATCCATAACTGCCAAACTGTTCGGCGAGAGCGTCCATGATGCGATGTCTCCTGTGGCGGTGCCTGTGAGGGACGACTATGCCAGCAGTGCTTTGGTTTGACATCGGGCGCGGCGGGATATCCACGGATTACTTGGGGTAATTGCGTCCCTGCTTACATCATCCCCCGGCCCTCGGTCGTGATCCCCGCCTCTCTCCGTCATCCCCGCGCAGGCGGGGATCCAGAGCCGCGGGCTCTCAGCGTGGTGCCCCTGGGGTGCCCGCCTGCGCGGGGATGACGGAGGTTGTGTTGCCCCGCGTCCGTGCGAACGCGAGGACCTTCTCAGCACTTGGGGAGATCGAGCTATGGACCCCTGCTTTCGCAGGGGAGCGGGAGAACGGATGCGCAGTCGCTCCCGCACGCTCCGAGCGCTAGGTGCCCGGAGGACAAATCTGGTTCAACAGATCCAAGGCCTTGGTGACGCCGCGCAAACTGAACTGATCTTTATAGGTGTTGCCGGACCTGGACTTGCCGGTCAGGGTCAACCTGCTGCCTGCCTTCATGGCCTCGATAAATGCAGGCTCGCCCTTTTGGTCGTACAAGAAAGCGGAATCTTCGTGGGCGAAGAACTGGAATTTCTTGTCATCAATCTCAACAGAGACAAGGTCGCCGTTCCGAAGCAGGGTGCCGAAAATCGCAGATGGTTCACGGACGGCGTCCTTTTTGCTTCGGTGGAGCGAAGTCCTGACGAGGAAAGAGATGTCATCCTGCTTGCGCTCTCGGCCGCGCGGCGAGGACCTGGAGGGCCTAGTGTAAATGTAGCAGACAACCGCGTCATCCTGGTCAAAATGCACCACGCCCCAATTGCCACGCCGCCCAACGGTTTTCGGACTGCGGCTGCCGGCGCGTGGCAGCACACGTTCTTTTGTGGGGATCTGAAGGGCGGCGATCTCGCGCTCTTTATTGCGCTCCAGTTCTAAGATGCGCGCGCGGGCCATGTTGGCATACATGCTGGACGAGTATGTTGAGACAAAGTTCTCCAATGTAGGGACGGATGTGCTGTTCCATATGCGTTGCCAAGCCGTGCGGGCCTCAGCCTGAATGCGGGAGGCCTCTTCAGTTTTCTTCGTCTTGACCTTGGCCTTGTTGTTCACCGATGCTTGCTTCTTTCTACGCTCCGCTTCTGTGGCTGCTTCTTGGGATTTCAGACGCTCAAGACGGCTCTTGGCCAAGGCTTCGAACGTGCCGCCGGGAAAGCTTTCCAGATAGGCCTCAAAGTCTGAAGCCACGGTGCTGGATTTGATGCTGTCCCAGAACACCACCTCGCGGTCCCGCGCCGGGCTGGCGGGTGTGGTTTGCAGCGACGGGGTGCTCACCGCATCAGGCGGCGCAAGGAAGATTGCCTCGCCGCCCAACGAGCCATAGGTGAACGGTTCCTGACGCCGGCCCGTTGCGGCCAAAACATCGTCGCGCACCCGGCCGAACATGAGGCGCACATCAAGGCCGGGGGTTGTGAGATGCTTGATCAGGGCGGCCGCATAGGGGCTGTTGTTGCCCGTGCCATCATCGGCCAGAGTGCCCTCCTTGGCTGCATAGGCCACCAGCGTGTCGCTGCCGACCGGGTTCACACGAGCAAGGCCCCGCCCCACCGACCGGGTGGTGCCGGTTGATGCCATGGTCTTCTTAAACGGATTGTTGCGGCAGGCATCTAGGATCACCAGTTTCAGGGCGCCGGCGCGGTTGAGTGCGCTGAGCAGCTTGGACAGCTCGACCGCCTCAAACTCCACATCGTCCACGTGGGCAAGGCCGGCATCCACGGGGATGACATAGTTGGTGCCGCT
>JBCDDQ010000105.1:0-15477 GCA_039180225.1 Pseudomonadota bacterium | reverse complement strand
CTTCAGATCTGCTGGTGGTGCACTTTCCCCTGTGGTGGTTCGGCATGCCGGCCATCCTTAAGGGATGGATGGATAGGGTGTTCGTCTACGGCCCCATGTACCGCAGCGCCATGCGCTACGATGCGGGCAAGTGCGCGGGCAAGAGGATGCTTGCCTGCGTCACCACAGGCGCCTCTGAGGACAGCTGTTCCTTCAATGGCCGGGAGAGCGATACCCGGATGTTGATGTGGCCGATCCTGTTCCCCTTCCGCTACCTGGGGTTCGAGGTGCTGAAGCCGGAAATCTTTCACGGCATCGGCGGTGTGGCGTTCGTGGAAGGCCACGAAGAGGGCTTGAGCGCCATGGACCAGTACACCAACCGGTGGAAAGATCAGCTCTCAGGCCTCTCTGAGCGCGCTTCAGTTCCCTACAACCGCGATGACGAGTTCGATGAGAGCAAACGGCTCATCACGGGTGCGCCGAGCTACTCACCCTTTATCGCACACAGGCCGGCACCTCTGTGGGATTAAGCCGAACCGTTTAGCCGTAGCGACCCGTCACGTAGTCGCGGCACTTATCGGTTTTAGGGTTCATAAAGAGGTCTTCGGTATCGCCGGCCTCAACCAGTTTGCCCAGATGGAAGAACGCCGTCCGTTGAGAAATGCGGGCGGCCTGCTGCATGTTGTGGGTGATGATGATGATGGCATATCTGCGCTTGAGCTCGTCGATTAGTTCCTCAACCTTGGCGGTGGCGAGCGGATCGAGGGCCGAACAGGGCTCGTCCATGAGCAGAATGTCCGGCTTGGTCGACAAGGCCCTGGCGATGCACAGCCGTTGCATCTGACCACCTGAAAGGCCCGTGCCCGGTTCATGCAGCCGGTCTTTCACCTCCTCCCAGAGGTTTGCCGCCTTCAGGCAGTCTTCCACAAACGCTTCCAACTCCCATTTGCTGTTACACAGCCCATGGATCTTGGGCCCATAGGCCACATTGTCATAGACCGACTTTGGGAACGGATTGGGAGACTGAGCCACCCAGCCGAACCGGCGCCTGAGCTTGTTCACCTCAATCTCAGGGTCGTAAATGCTGCGCCCCATAAGCTCAATCTCGCCTTCGATCCGGATACCGGGGATGGCGTCATTGATCCGGTTGAGACAGCGCAGCAAGGTGGACTTGCCGCAGCCCGACGGCCCGATAAAGGCGGTCACTTCCTGGTTGGAAATCTCAACATTGATGTCTTGCAAAGCATGGTTGCCGTCCGGATACCAAAGATTTAGGTTGCGGACGACGATTGCGTTTTCGTGGTCAGTGTGGTGATGGGCGTCACCAAAGTGCAGCTGGTAATCAACGAGAACATTCATCGGTAACCTCAAAATATTCAGGCGTGATTGAACGGAAAAGTTTCGGCACGTCGTGATGACATGTTTAGCGGTGAGAGGCAGGACGCACTTTGATTGAGGTCAATTGCGCAAGTTTCTATGCGCCCTTGCGTTCGCAGGGACGCAGGTCCGCTAATCAGGTTCGCTGAACAGCACGTCCGCCAATTTGTCGGCTGCCTTGCGCAAGGTGACCACGTGCTTTTCCGCCTCATCCAGCGTGATGCGCTGCTTGGGCGCTTGAAACGCAAGAGCTGCAAACATGCCTGCGTTGGGCTCAAGGATCGGCACCGCAATGGCAATGAGATTGTCCACAAACTCCTCATTGTCCCGGGAGAAACCACGCTTGCGCGTCTCGATCAGCTCGCTCTTGAGATCCTCAACACTTTGAATGGTGTTGCGGGCAAAGGTCTCCAGAACGAGTGTGGAGAGCAGTTTATCCTGCAAACCACTTTCCAAGGTGCTCAGAAACAGCTTACCGGCGGCCGTGCAGTGGAACGGCACAATGGTTCCAACCGGAAACTGAAAGCGCATGGGCCAGTGTGTCTCCACCCTGTCCACATAAACCATGCCATCTTCTTGGGGTACCGAGAGGTTGCACGTCTCCCCGATGGTCTCCGACACCTCGCGCATGATGGCGCGGCGCGCAATGTGAATGCGCGACGAGGTCATCAGACCAGACGAGATCAGCCGCAGCCGCCGCGCCGGCCGCAGCCGCTTTGCGTCCACGTCCCGGGTCAGGAAGCCATGTTCCAGCAAAGTGGCGCAGAGCCGGTGTATGGTGGGCTTGGGCAGGCGCAACTCTTCGTTGATTTCCGTTGGAGTCAACGGCCGCCCAGCGGTGGCCAGCACCTCAATAATGGCCAGCGCCCGCAAATTGGGTGCAATCTTGTCGTCGTCCCTAGAATTCACCACACATGCCTCACACCGCAACCCGTGTTCAATTCTCAAACAAAATCTGACCAGTTTATACCATTTATGGTATTCATCCGTTGATTTTTGAGACTACTAGTCTTATTTATTGAAATCAAGAGAGTGCCGGAGCAACCGGCCATTGGGAGGAAAATACGGCGTGGGGCCTACCAAAACGCATTTGACATTGCAACTGCGCGCGCATGCGGCGCCGCAGACACTGCATTTTCGCATGCTGGCACTCCCTGGTTTCGCGTCATCCCCGATGCCATCTCCGGCTTCAGGGCGCCGTGGCGATCACCGCCATGGCGGCATTGCCGCGCATCTTGTGGGAAGGATCGCGGAGGGTTACAGAGCTTGCCGGACTGGCCCGATTGTGGGAGACTTTCCCCCAAGCTTGCCCCGGCAACCAAATAAGAAAGGCGTGAGCCTCAAAAAGTTTCTGGGAGACGAACCGGGTTCGCAGCTGCGGCCCCAAAGTATGATCCCTTTCGTTAGAACCCGATCGGGCAGACCCGTCCTGAAGACCATCAGGCGTTCTGCCCGCCAGGCCATTTACGCGGTGTGGCCGCCTTTCGGGCTCTCAACTCAACCTATGACCGCGTAATTGGGAGGTTTGGTCCAAATGAAGGGCTTTGGAACTGTCTTAAAATCGTTTGCGGCCGGGGCTGTTGCCTTGACCGTGCTTGCGGCAGGTTCGCTTGCACAAGCTGCTGAAGTCACGATTCGCGTTCAGTCGGTGATCCCGTCGAAAGCCGATGAAGTGCACATGCTCAACGAATTCGCCAAGGACGTCAGCGATCTGACCAATGGCGAGTTGAAAATCGAAGTGCTGCCGGCCGGCGCCGTTGTGGGTGTGAAGGAAACCCTCGACGCCGTTGACCAGGGCCTGATCGAAGGCGGCTTCGCCTGGACCCACTATTGGTCCGGTAAGCACCCGGCAGCCATGTTGTTTGGTTCGCCTGTTGCCGGCGCCGGTGTGGGCATCGACAACATCGCGTTTGTCTCTTGGTTCCTGTATGGCGGCGGCTCTGCGCTTTATGACCAGCTCTGGAAAGAGATGGGCGTAAACGTCAAAGGCTTCATGCTGCAGCCTGTGGGTCCGGAAGCTCTGGGTTGGTTCAAAGAGCCGATTGCCTCCATGGATGATTTCCGTAAGTACCGCTTCCGGACGCCTCCTGGCATCCCCGGTCAAACCTACAAAGACATTGGCGTGGCCTCTGTGGCCATGGGCGGCGGCGACATCCTGCCGGCGCTGCAGAGCGGTAAAATCGATGCGGCCGAATGGTGCTGCCCGAAGCCTGACAGTGTCTTCGGCTTCCAGAAAGTGCTGAAGCATTACTATCTGCAGGGCCTGCACCAGGTTGTGGTGAACGCCGACCTGTACATCAATGGCGATGTCTATAACGGCCTCACCGACCACCAGAAGAAAGCTCTGGAAGTGGCCGCGAACGCTTCGCTGATGAAGGCGATGGGATACCGCATCTACGAAAACGGTAAGGCTTTGAAAGACCTCACCGAAAACCACGGTGTGCAGCTTCATGACACCCCGGCTGACTACTTCCCGGCCTACATGAACGCCGCGCGCAAAGCGCTTGAAGACAATGCGGCCAAGAACGAGTTCTTCGCCAAAGTCTGGCAGTCTCAGAAGGACTTTGCAGAAGTGGCCGTACCGTTCTGGGCTGGCGCGCAAGCGTCCAACGCAGCGCTCGGCAAGGCGTTTGCTGACAGCGTGAAGAAGAAATAGACTGACCTAAGTCAGCGTGATGCAGCGGGCCTTTCCACAGGGGCCCGCTGCACATCGCCAGCGACACCAGCCAGCGGCCCCTTATGGGCAGTGAGGGATCGATGCTTGGTGCCGGGAGATGGCGGGAGGGTGGACTGTGGCTGACGAACCAAAACCTGAAGAACTTGAGATCACCGATGAGCTGATCGCGGAACGCAGGGCCGAAGAGCCCGGCGAGACCCCGGCAGACATGACGCCGTGGCAGAGACCGATTACGGCCGCCATCGACGTGATGAACCTCTGGGTCGGCCGTTTCACCTGCTTACTGCTGGTCCCCGTCATCCTGGTGATGGTTTACGAGGTGGTGGCGAACAAAATGTTCACCGCCCCGACCTTGTGGGTGTACGACATCAGCCGCATGATGGCCGGCGTCATCTTCATGCTGGGCGCAGGCTATGCCCTGCTGCGCGGCGTCCACATCCGGGCCGACTTTCTCTACCGGCTCTGGCCCACCAAAACCCAAGCGACGGTGGATGCGGTTCTCTATCTTCTGTTTTATTTCCCGGCCATGCTCTTCTTCTTCTGGAGCGCCACGGAGTATGCCTACAAGGCGTTTAACCCGCTGAACGGTTTTGAGTTTAGCGGCTGGGAGCGGGCCAGCGATTCAACATGGGCGCCGATCCTGGGCCCGGCGCGTTTGGCCATGCCGTTCGGTGTGTTCTTCCTTTTGCTGCAAGGCATTCCGGAGCTCTTCCGCTGCTTCTATGACATGGGCAAGGAGCGCGAAAAACTGTTCGTGCGGATCTTACCCATCTACGTGATCGTGCTGGCCATCCTGTTCCTGGGCACCTTCTATCCGAAGATCGTGCCTATCGGCACCTATCTGACGGCCACGGGTGACGCCTTGGGCATGACCGGCCTCGACAAGCCGACGATCGGCCTCTTCATGGTGGGCGCCATGTTGTTCGCCATCTTCGTGGGCTTCCCAATCTCGTTCACCCTGATCTTCCTCTCCTTCGTCTTTGCCGCCTGGGGCATCAGTCCAAAACTGGGCTTCTTCCTGGAGACCTTGAAGTTCAACGAAACCATGCTGGATGACCAGCTCGTGGCGGTGCCGCTCTTCGTCTTCATGGGGATCATGATGGAGAAGGCGGGGCTGATGGAACGTTTGTTTGCGGCCATACAGCTTATGATGTCTGGCACCAGAGGCGCGCTCTTCATCGCGGTGCTGTTCGTCTCCACCATCTTTGCGGCGGCCACCGGCATTGTGGGCGCCTCGGTGACCATCCTCGGCATCATGGCGGCGCGCACCATGAACCAGTCCAACTACGATGTGAAAATGGCGGCGGGCACCATTACCGCCGGCGGAACCTTGGGCATTCTCATCCCGCCGTCCATCATGCTGGTGGTGATGGGTCCGGTGCTTGAGGTGCCGGTCACGGATCTCTTCGCCGCGGCCATTCTGCCGGGCGCCTTGCTGGCCGGTCTCTACATTCTTTACTCCGTGGGTCGCTGCTGGATCAAACCGGAGCTCGGCCCGGTGTTGCCGGAAGACCAGCGCCCGCAAACCTCGCCCTACTACATGGTGGAGTTTGTCCTGGTGATGAGCGGCCTGGCGCTGCTGTTCTACCTGATGTTCACCTATCCGCTGATCGCGGTGGTTTGGCTGGGTGCCATGATCGGGGCCTACAAGCTTTCCCGCCAGATGAAGCCGGGCGGGTTCTACTTCTCCGATCTGTGGGCTGAATTCTTCCTTGGCCTCGTGCCGCCCACGATCCTGATTGCCTTTGCGCTGGGCTCGATTCTTCTGGGCTGGGCCACCCCGGCAGAGGCGGCAGCGTGCGGCGCCTTCGGCTCCATCCTGCTCTCCATGGGCTATTTCAAGTTCTCTCTCAACAGCTTCTACGATGCCTTGATCAAGACCTTGGAAATCACCGTGCTGATCATGTTCCTGGTGGCCGCATCCAACTATTTCGGCGCCGTGTTCTCAACACTGGGCACGCCGAAAATGCTCACCGAGCTGCTTTTGTCGCTCGACATGTCGCCCACCTTGATCCTCATCGCGGTGATGGCGTTGATCTTCCTGTTGGGCTGGCCGTTGGAGTGGGTGCCGATCGTTCTCATCATCGTGCCGATCCTGGTGCCCATGCTCACCGAGCTGAATGTGAACCTCACCTGGTTTGCCATTCTGGTGGCGGTGAACCTGCAGACGGCCTGGCTCTCGCCGCCTGTGGCGCTCTCGGCCTACTTCCTCAAAGGGGTGGTGCCGGAATGGGATCTCAAAGACATCTATCTGGGTATGATGCAGTTCATGGTGATCCAGGTGATCGGGCTGGCCTTGATCTTCATGTTCCCGCAGATCGCCCTCTGGCTACCGCGATATATCTACGGCGGATAAGGCGCTGAAAACAAAAAAGCCCGGCTCATTTCAGCCGGGCTTTTTACTCTCTGGGTGTCGCGGTCACATCCACGAGAAATCGTCGATACCGAAATCGAAGTCGGTGTGGCCGTCGGCCTCATCGCTGCGAATGTCTTTGAACGCCTTCTCGATTTTTTCCGTCTTCATACGCGGCGGGGCCGTGTCGAAGAAGAAATTTGGGTCGATTGTGTCTTCGGTTGTCATGGTTCGGTGCTCCTTCGCATCTGCGGGTTGATCCCGCTAACCCCAATCGAAGTCATCTTTGCCGAAATCAAACTCGGCAATTTCAAACTTTTTATCTTCGTTGCGGATGCCCTTGAACGCCTTCTCAATTGCGTCGTTCACTTCGGTTTGCCGGCTGTTGGCGTTGTTACCGTTAATGATAATGAGTGCGTCTTCTGTCATGTCTCGGTGCTCCTTCCGATGTCTGATTTACGAGGGGTGCTCCAGACACCCCGTCTCCAGTGTTGTTGTGACTTTACTCACATCCATTTGAACCAAGCGTGAGCTTGCAGTTCATGCACCGTTCATGGAGGTTAACGGGAAGTCAGGCAGGCCTTCAGGCCATCCAGGCGGCGGGCACTCTGTCCCCGAAGTGCTTGCGGCAAAAGGCATATTGCGGCTCAAGCAGGCTCCGAAACGCGTCGCGCACTTCAGCCGGCAAGTCCAGCTTGAGCGGCGTCTCGTTTACAGACTTATCGCTGTCAGGACGCTTGTAGTCCACGCCCGCAAAGGCACTGAGCTGTTTGAATGCAGGTTCTGAGAAAAGCTCTTCATAGAACAGGAACAACAGATCTTCGGCTGGAAACACCGCCTCCAGCGCCTCAACGGTCGCGCGATAATCGCTGAACGCCATCATCTCGGGATCTTTGATGCCCTCGGCCCAGGTGTGCCGCACATCCCGTTCCGCATCGTGCCTGTCCCGGTAGCGCAGGTGCGACCACAGCCGGTCCACCGGGTCGCGCATGATGAAGAACAGCTTGAGCCGCACATCCTGAGTGGCGAAATAGGCCCTCATATATTCAAAACCCTCCCGGCCAATGGCCGAATAGGCCGGGGTAATGTCGGAGACGGTCTTGGTTTCAGAGCCGCACAGTCTGGCAAAATGATCCAGATATGCCGCCTCGTCATAGATCATCTTGACCCGATCGACCGCCGCCTGAAAACCGGCATGGGCGTTGAGGTTCTCAAGCACATCGCCCTCCTGCCGAAAGTGAAAGGCCAAGCGCTTCAGGGCAAACAGGTCGGTCTCCGTAGCCAATGGTCCGGGCACCTTGGCATTGAAGAACCGCACCTCCTTGATGGGGGAGACGGCGACTTCCGGCAGACCCTTAAAGTGCGTGAAAATCCAGCTGGTGGCGCATTTGTTGGCCCCAACGCCGATCAGGAACGTCTTGCCGGTCAACTCGTCAAAGGTGCGAAGCTCTAAGGTGGGGGGAGGCATAGCTGGGCGTTAAGGCCCTTTCAGGCCGGTGGTCAGGCAAAGAGATCCTCGTCGGCGGGAGTAGCGGTTCCGCCGGTTGTGTCCACGATTTCATAGAAACCGACCAAATTGTCAAATTCTGCATCGCCGCCTTCATCCGCGGCGCCGGCACGGATCAGGAACTCCCGCATAAACTCTTCGTTTTCCGCCACCTTAGCCTTGCTGGTGGTGTTCGGCAGATCAGCGTAAACGAATGTATCACCGTTCAGAGGATTTGCATCTTTGCTCAGCATGGGTTTTGGGTCCTGGGGCGTTTACTGAAGACACCCTACTCACATCGATTTGAATGCGCCGTGAGAGCCGCATTCATCTGACGTTCACCGATCACCGATGCTTAAAGATGCGCCTTCACTTCCGCATTGAACCGGTTAAGCGCACCTCGGCGATGGCGCAACAGTTGCTGCCAACCCTGCTGCACAACCTTTAGGGCCCAGCTCCAGCGCCGATGCGAACGCAAAAAGCGGGCGCATCGCGGTATCCACACTGGTCGCATTTGGTCATAATTGGTCCGAAAAGGTCTTTTCTTGCGTCCAGAGTCGCGATACCTTCCTTCTTGCGGTGGGGTGGGTACAAAAAATCGAAGAACAATTTCGCACATCCTTTCGCACCTGTGGGGCCGCAGACGTGCATTCGTCGGCGGGCGGTCACTGTCTTGTGTGCTCAGTTGAGCAGTCACAGGGGGAAGAAGACTCCAAACCTTAAAGGGAAGGAAATATGGAAGAACAAATAGCCAAACTGGCAGCCGAGGTCGCCGCGCTGAAAAGTGCGAATGGCGTCGGCAACACCATGTTGGCGGAAATGTATTATTATCTGACCATTCCGCTCATGGTGCTCATCCACGTAGGTTTTCTGGGATACGAGATGGGGGCATCGCGAACCAAGAACGTCTTGGCATCGGGCATCAAAAACATTCTCGCCTTCGCATTCTGTATCCCGACTGTCTATTATTTCGGCTGGTTCGTTTATTGGGCATTCCCCACAGGCTTCACCATGAGCGCCGGTCCCAACGGCATCAGCGGCTGGGAATATGCCTGGAGCGTGGCCAATCCTGCGGGCGCCGTTATGGGTCCCAATCTGGCTGACAACGCCACCGGCGTGTTCTGGGGCGCCTTCACCCTTTTTGCGGCCACAACGGCCTCGATTATGTCAGGCTCGGTGATTGAGCGGATCCGCCTGGTTCCGTTTGTCATCCTGGCCGTCATCCTGGGTTCCTTCGCTTGGGTGGTTGCAGCCGCCTGGGGCTGGCACGCAGATGGATGGATGGTCCAGAAACTGGGCTATCACGACTTCGGCGCCGCCGGCGTTGTGCACATGATCTCCGGTTTCTTTGCCCTCGGTGTCTTGATCCACCTGGGCCCGAGAATTGGGAAATTCAACGATGACGGCACGGCAAACCATCTTGCCGGCCACAGCATGCCGCTCACGCTGATCGGTCTGATGACCATCATCGTCGGCTTCTGGGGCTTCCTGATGGCCTGCCTGATTTTCCCTGGAGAGGCCTGGTCATGGTCAACCGCTGAGTTCACCACGATCTATGGCACGCCAACAACACTGTCGGCGCTGTCGTTCAACATCCTGATGGCCTTTGCCGGTGGCATCATCGGCGCATGGGCCGTGACCCGCGATCCGTTCTGGATGATGTCCGGCGCACTGGGTGGCATTATTTCCGCCGCTCCGGGCCTCGACATCTATTGGCCGCCGCTGGCCTTTTCCATCGCCTTCGCGGGGGCATGCATCATGCCTTACTCCGCCAAGATGCTTGAAAAGTGGGGCATCGACGATGCGGTTGGCGCCGTCACCGTTCACGGCACGCTTGGTGCCTGGGGCGTTGTTGCGCTCGGCATTTTCGCCTCCGGCTATCCGGCGCTCTCAGGTGATGCGGGCGTTGCGACGATCAGTTTCTTCGGCCAGTTCGTGGGCATGATCGTCATGGCTCTCATCGGCTTTGTTCCCGGCTACATCTTCGCCGGGATCTTCAAGGCCATGGGCGTCCTCCGGGTGGGCGAAGCTGCAGAGATTGCTGGCCTCGACCCAACCAAAGTGCCGAGTTCGGCTTATCCGGAAGGCATTCCGGCTTCGCCGACACCGGCTGAATAAGACAAACAGGAAAGGAGAACACCCATGGGTGCACCTTTTGATACGGGAACCTGGAACGGGGTCACGGAAGCGATCTACAACGCATCCGGCACCGAAGCCCTCTGGCTCTTCGTCTCCATCATCTTGTGCGTCTTCGCACTTTGGATGGGACACCGCCACGAAGGCGATTCCTACGATCGGGCGGAAAACAACAAATAACATCCCCCGATTTGACGCCAACAAGACCGCCGGAGCATCCTGCTCCGGCGGTTTTTTCTTGCGAACCGATGAAGCCAACCATTGACGCAGACCCTTGGCGGATTATTCTGAGATGAGGCGAATTGGTATGCTATTGGTTCAAATTGGATCAGCTAGAATTCGAGTGCAGGGAACAGGCTTTGTTGTTTGGAGGTAAATCATGACAAAACGCGTTGCCGTCGTTGGCGCAGGCCCATCCGGGCTGGCACAGCTTAGGGCTTTTCAATCAGCCGCCAAAAAGGGTGAGGACATTCCGGAAATTGTCTGCTTTGAAAAGCAGGACGACTGGGGTGGCTTGTGGAACTATACCTGGCGCACCGGCACCGACGAATATGGCGAGCCGGTCCATGGCAGCATGTACCGTTACCTCTGGTCAAACGGCCCCAAGGAAGGGCTGGAGTTTGCCGACTATACGTTTGAAGAGCATTTCGGCCGGCCGATCGCATCCTATCCGCCGCGTGCCGTGTTGTTTGACTACATCAAGGGCCGCGTTGAAAAGGCGGACGTGCGCAAGTGGATCCGCTTCCGCACCCCTGTGCGCCATGTGACCTACGATGACGCCTCCGGCATGTTCACCGTCACCGTGCATGACCTGGCGAAGGATCAGGAATATTCAGAGGAATTCGACCATGTGGTGGTGGCGTCCGGCCACTTCTCAACCCCCAACATCCCGCACTTTGAGGGCTTCGACACTTTCAACGGCCGTGTTCTGCACGCCCATGACTTCCGCGACGCCCTTGAGTTCAAAGACAAGGACATCCTGATTATCGGCACCAGCTATTCGGCCGAAGACATCGGCTCCCAGTGCTGGAAGTATGGCTGCAAGTCGGTCACCGTCTCTCACCGCACCGCGCCCATGGGCTATAACTGGCCGGACAACTGGAAAGAGGTGCCCCTGCTCACCAAGGTGGAGAAGAACACCTGCACCTTCAAGGACGGCAGCACGGCGGATGTGGACGCCATCATCTTGTGCACCGGCTATCTGCACCATTTCCCGTTCATGGAAGAAAGCCTGAAACTGCGCACCGCCAACCGTCTGGCCTCCGCAGACCTCTACAAGGGCCTGGTCTTCGTGGACAATCCCAAGCTGTTTTATCTCGGCATGCAGGACCAGTGGTACACGTTCAACATGTTCGATGCGCAAGCCTGGTATGCCCGTGACGTGATGATGGGTAAGATCGACATGCCGGACCGCGCGGCGCGCGCCAAGGACGTTGAAGACCGGGTTGCGGCCGAAGATGCCATTGAGGACGATTATGGCTGCATCGAGTATCAGGGTGCCTATACGGGCGAGCTGATTGCCGAAACCGACTATCCAAGCTTCGACATAGCAGGCGCCAACGAGGCGTTCTTCCAGTGGAAGAAGCACAAAAAGCAGAACATCATGACGTTCCGCGACAATGGCTACAAGTCGGTCATGACCGGCACCATGGCCCCGGTCCACCACACCGTATGGAAAGACGCTCTCGACGACAGTTTGGAGAGCTATCTGGCCAAAGAGTAAATGCGATAGGCCCGCGGGATTTGCGCCTGCGGGCCCGTCAAACCGGCAGCTACAGCAATATGCGCATAGCGTGAGGCATTCACGATCCAGCGCAACCCGTGCCGCGCCCTTGCGAACGCGAGGGCCCATGGCTCGGAGCAGGCTGATGGTCTGTTTGGGTCCTCGCTTTCGCAAGGACGCGGGGAGAAATCGACAAAAGAACTGCTCTAGCGGCTGCAGGTCATCAGTTCCACACGCTCCACCAGGATGCAGGCCCCCATCTGGCGGCGCACCTGTTCGGCGCGCTCCGGGGTGGCATCGAACTGGACTTCCACGATCATGCTCTCGCCAGACCAGCTTTTGCCGGAGCGCACCGTGTGCGGTGTGATCTCCAGCTTTTGCAGCGGGTTCAAGACGCGCAGCAACGCTTCCGCGCTGTGGTCGGCGACCACCTCGACGGCATAGGTCGAACATTCAGGTTGGGGTAACGGGTTGGTTTCTAACGCGGTTTCAGCCGCAAATTGAGCAGTCATGGCTCACACTCTTTTCTTGAGGACTTGGAAAACGAACAAGCTTCTCCCGGCCAAACGCATCGGCCGGGCGCGTAATTCGCGCCCTCAAAAGAGTTTCGATGTGAACCACAGATCTCATAGTGGGAAGGAGTATACCTCACAAATCGTTAGGTCAACGTTACTTTTCAAGCCGGGCGTCCTGCAACATGACTTGCCACCTGAAGAGCCCGGCCTTATCGTTTGCTACCCTCTAAAAGGAGACAGGATGGACCCGCAGCCTCAAACCCCCGATCCGGCCGCTTGGCCAGAGGTGGCGTTGCGCCCGGCTGAGCACGTGATGCGTCTTGACCGCATGGGATCCTTCTTTGCGAGCCGTCTAAGCTTCATGCGGGCGCTGACCCGCATTATGGCCCGGGAATCCTGGCAGTTTGAGTGCCCGGTGAATGCGCTGGACGAGGAGGGCTATGGTCACATGGTTCTGCGCGCAGTCGCACCCGATGCGGTCTTCTCCCTGGTCATCGTCACCGAGCACCTCGAGCCGGAAGAGCGGACCGACCGGGTGATTGCCGAAAAGTGGGACGCCAGCTTCGCCTTGGTCGACGGTGACGCCACAAACGACGATATTGAGCGGCTGAAGAACAACATCCCCTATCAGGAAGCGGGCCGCTACACCGCCCGCGAGCTCGTGCTCTCCCGTGCCAACAAATCCATGCGCCTGTTCCACCATGTGGTGTCTGAACTCGCCGAGGGGCGCCAACCGGAACTGGCCGAACTGATGGCCACCGGATACCTGATGCGCACAACGGCGGTTTATGGCAACGGCAAGTTCGGTCTGGCCGACTTTCCCAAGGCCAGTTCCCATAGCGCGCTTGCCGGCGCGTTCCGTGCCGAAATGCTGACGGTCTATCTCATCCGCCAATTCTCATTTCTGCTCGTGAACCATGTGGCAAAGGCAAAGGGCGCCGAAAGGGCCGTGGATCTGGCGCCCGACCGTTGCCGCGCTCTGGGGATCGGGAACTCCACGGGCCTCGGCATGGCCCCTTTCCTCATCAAGCATCCGATCCTGATCCACTGCTGGGTGCACGCCCGCGAAACCGCCCTCGCCCGGGTTCGGGCCGTGCAGCGGGCAGAGCCACAGGAGCTTGAGCACTTCTCAGCGCTCCTGCGCCGTGCCAAGGCCCATGTGGACCAGTGGAACGTGGATGATGACATTCAGATGGACCGCATCCTGGTGCTCAGAGGCGAGCTTGAGGGTCTGCTGGCGGAGCACGGAGCAGGCGACTTGCTGCGCGCCGAGCAGCCCTGGGATCACGTATACTGCCGGGTTGAAATGGATATGAGCCTGGAAGCCCAGGAGCTTATGGTGAGCCTCTTGATCGAGCTCTATCCGGAGCGGGTCGATGATCTGGCGGAGCAGATGGCCACCTCTCTGAAAGAGCAGTCAGAGCCGGCCAAGCCCATTGGCAAGCTCAAGGCCGTGCTCAACACTCAGTATGAGTGGGCGCTCTCCACCGACTTTGCCGACCCGCAAGAGCGCCACTATTTCTGGTATTACTCTGAAGGCAAGGAAGAGCCGCGGCGCGGCCCGCGCTTTGAAGAATTCGGCGCCGGCCTGGAGATGCGTCTGGGTTTTGGCTATCAGGTGCACCGTCTGGCCGCGGAACTCCAACGCTGGGACGACGAGACGTCGATCGCAGAGTTCCTCTTCAAGCGGCCCAAATGGCGCAGCACCGTCCGGCGGATCCAAACGTTGCAGCACTACCCATACGGCGAAATTCGCGACAACCTGCTCGGCCTCTCCTGCCGCCCAATCGATCTGTTGCGCTGCAAGCTGTCCTTCTTCGGCGCCACCGGCTTCGATCCGCGCTCTGATCTGTGGACCCGCATCACCATGTATCAAGGCGCACCCTTGCCGGACGAGCTGAGCGATCCGGGCTCTGATGATTGGGCATTCCCCGCGCCGCCAATAGGAAGATGAAGACGTCGCTCGACGAGATCCGGCGCATGTCGTTCCGTGCCCTGGATGCAGGGCGTGCGCCGCAAGGAGTGGACGAGGACAGCGCGGTTATCACCGCATGGCTTGAAGCTTCCGGATTGCCCGGACTGCGGCTTCTGGGCGATGCCTTGGACACGACGGCACCCAAAGACCGCCACGCCACGCTGGACCCTCAGTTGGAGGACGGACAAGCGCACGTGGATGCCGCCGGCGCAAGCGCAGTGTTCTTAGGACCGGGCCTGATCGATCTCATGCGCTGCTTGGCGGCCAGCCACGGTCAGGGCGCCAGACTGTCGGTGGACAGCCTGCGCCATGCCGGGTTCCTGATTGGTTTCATTGGTCAGGCCCGCGAGCAGGGGGAGGCGTTTTCCATGTCACCTTCAGACCCCCCGGACGCACAAACAAGCATCATCCTGTCCCGCGGCGACGCACATGAGAGGCAGTTTTGGGCGCGTTTGAGAGCGAGACGCGAGCACGCTTTTCGAGAGGGCATCGAAGTCAACCAAAATGACTTCGAAAAAGTATATACATATTCTCGCAAGATCCTGGTGCCCGAGACCGAACAATCGCGCCTGTCCGGCGCCGGAGCCGGCCTCACCGACAATGATTGAGCCGCTTCAGGCGCAATAGCCCATGATACGCGCGTGCAGCGCGGCGGGAATGGTAATACCTTGATCTGGAATGATTTTCCGCGCCGCCAGACGCCGCGCACCGGGCAGGCGCGCACCCTCTTGGGCTTCAATTGCCTCTGACAGGGCGGCCAGCCGCTCAAAGAACGCCTCGCCAGCAAAGCTGTCCGGGTTGAGGGCAAGGAAGAACTGCCCGGTGTTGCACGGCCCCCCATCATTGGTGGCGAACGAGGAGGCATGAATGCCGAGCGTCGCGCCTGAGAGGGCGGCCGCCAGCAGTTCCACAATGAGCCCCTGACCGACACCCTTATAGCCTCCCATAGGCACCATGGAGCCCTTCAGTGCAACCGCAGGGTCGCTCGTGGGGTTGCCGTCCGGATCAAGCGCCCAGCCTTCTGGAATGGGCTCACCGGCATTCTTGTGCTTGGTCACCTCAGAGCGCGCGATCACCGAGGACGATTGGTCAATGATCAGCTTCACACCACCGTCGCCATCCGGCACGCCGCAGGCCATTGGGTTGGTGCCGATGACGGGCTTTGATCCGCCCACCGGGGCAATCGAGGCGGGTGCGTTGGTGAACCCCAATCCCAGAAGACCGGCTTCGGCCAGATTGGAGACATGGAACCCGAG
>JBCDDQ010000104.1:0-15491 GCA_039180225.1 Pseudomonadota bacterium | reverse complement strand
TGGAGGCTTTCAGATTTGACCACCGCCAAGGCCCAAGCCCGGCTGAAGTGAATGAGGAACACATAGTCCTGCACCAGATAGTGCAGGAAGGCCGAACGCTCCAAGGAGCCGTCGCCCAGCCGGTTCACGAATTCATGCCGGGTGTAAGCGTCCCATTGCTTGGACGCGGCGGTGCGCCAGCCCGCAAAAGTCGGGGAACCGTAATCACTTGAGGTCATGCGTCCTAAGTCTCCTGTGTCCTATTGCGCCAGAGCACATGCCACAAAGGCGACCGGCAAATCCAGCCTGGTTTTTTGAAAGAACATGACACGGGCGAGGTGAGGGGGCTATGTAGCAGGTGTAGCGTTCCCGTCCACCCCGGCCTCAAGACCAACCTCCGTGACCGACCAGCCCAATCTGTCAGAACAACCCATTATCGGGGCCTACCTTGCTGTGATGGTGGTTTTGGAACTGGTGGAGATTTACACCGCTCTGGAGACGCTTGCCAGCTTCATCAGGGTCATGGTTTTGGCGTTGCCAGTTTTGGCGCTGCCCATACTCAAGCTGCGCGAATACTATCTTTTGGGCGTGTCGCTTATACTGGCCGTGTTCGTCTGGCGCTCCGAAGGTGACACTTGGCAAACCCTTCTGACCGGTCTTGACCGTTCAGCCTACCTTGCCAGCTTCATGATGCTGATGGCGCTCTTGCGCGAAGGCGCGATCACCTCTCCCGCGGTGAAGGCCTTCGGCACCTACTTGACGCTGCAGCCGCCCAAGCGCCGCTTCCTGGCACTGTTCTCCGGCAGCCACTTTTTCTCCGTGCTCATCAATCTTGGCTCTGTGAGCTTGCTCACCCCGTTTATTCAGCGCGGTGTCAGGGGCGATGCGCCACTCGATGCACCGCTTGATGAAGTGCAGCAGATCCGGGAACGACGCCAATTGGCGGCCGTGCACAGGGGGTTTTGCTGGTTCCTTGTCTGGGCGCCGACGGCGGTGACCCAGGCCATTTTGCCGGGGCTTCTGAGCGGTATCGATGCGGCGCGGCTCATGGCGCTGGGCTTTTGCATGACCCTGGTCATGCTCGCGGTCGGCTGGCTCGAAGACACGCTCGTCTGGGCCAAGACCGGGCAGCGCCTGAGGGCGAGCGGTCAGGTGCAGGCCGCACAACCGCCGCCGCTGCCGCGTTCGGCAGCGCTCAGTCTGGCCCTGGTGTGTGCCGGACTTATTGGGCTCACCCTCCTGGCGAAAGGTTTGGGCGGTGTCACCATTGTTTCCGGTGTCATGCTGGCCGCGCCGGTGGTGGTGATAGTATGGGTCTGGGCTCAGGGCAGTGCGTGGGAACACGGTCCCATCGCCCGCTACCGGCAGATCGCTTTGGTCAGCATGCCAGGGTTTATGCGCGAGGTGGTGTTCATATCGTGTGCCGGGTTCATTGGCACCACCGGTGCCTTTCTGGTGCCGGCAGATCTGCTGGCGGCTTTGGTGCAGGACTGGGCGATGCCGGGTTGGGTGTTCATGTTGGGGCTATCGGTGTTGGTGCTGATTGCCGGTCACATCGCGCTCAGCCCAATCACCATGGCTGTGTTCCTGGGGTCCGTGGTGGCCCATATGCCCACTGTGCCTGTGGACATCACGCTGTGCGCCCTGGCCATCGCCGCGGGTACGGCCATTAGCTCTCTCGGCGCTCCGTTTGCGTCTGCAGTCCTGCTGCTCTCCAAGGCTTCCAGCTATCCCACAACCACGCTCACCTGGTCTTGGAACGGTCTTTACACCCTCTTGAGCGTTGCTGCCCTTGGCGCGCTCTACATTGCCATCACGATGCTTGGGGTCTGAGAGTACTGGACGCGCTCAGCTGTCAAAGCGCAGAATCTTGAATGTGTCCACTTCGTCGATCATCTTCTTGTGAAACTCAACCAGATCCTTCGCATTGATGGGGAAGCTGCGGTCATAGATCCTCTGAATGAGCGTGATCATTTCCTCGTCCACCAACTCCGGATGGCGCACGAAGAAAGTATCCATCTCCCAGTTCGGGAAGGAGCGCGTTTCAACCGGTCTGTCGACGAGGATTTTCAGATTCGAATGTCGCGGATCGCGCTTCACGCGCTCAAGTGTTGCGCGCACAGCATTTTCTTCCCCCTCCAGCGCTTGGATGAAGGTGCCGTTCTCATAGAGCAGGACGCCGGTAACGCCATCTACCTTATTGTGCTTCCTGCAGGCGCGCACAATATCGGCAAGGTTTTCCTCAACCTCGCCGGCGTCAATATTTGTACGGCTTGTGTAAAAGATGAGATGCATGCCCGGAACGCAGGTCCTATTCACAGCCAACTGAGGCTGAGTACACTAACGTTTTAGTGATTTTTGCCCTAAGTCAAGAGCTGCACAGTCTAATGCTGGAAGGGCCATCGTGTCGATTTGGCAAAGGTATATACCCGAAACGGCAAGCTCAACGGTCTTTGAGCGTGATGGCAACAACAATCGTGTCCGGATCTTCATCGGTGAGGAACGAGGCGCCGGCCTCTTCCAAGGCGCGGCGAACGGCATCAATGGTGGAGGGGCGGGCGGGCTGAATGCCCGCTTCCAATCTGACAATCGTGGCCTTGTTGACCCCTGCCAGCTCCGCGAGATCGCGCACAGACAGACCAAGCCCGCTCCGTGCCATGCGAATATGGCGCGGGTCGATAAACTTGCTGTCTGTGAAGGTGTTGCTTGGCATCCCTTTGTGCAGGCCTTGTTTGCGGTGATGGTCTGGAGACAAGGCGTTGACTGTGTGAACCAAAAAGCGTACTCTGTACGTATTATGGACTAATATAGTACGCGCGCTAGGACGGAATTTCAATGAAAACCGTAAACCCTACAACGCTGAGACCGGAACCTGGCGTGCGTTCGCAAAGACCGAGCGCACAGACACAAGAGGAACGCACATTGACTGGCGGCAATGGCAATACGGCAGCTGACTTGCACGAGCTGGTCCGCTCGATCGAGAAGATGCAAGCCCACGCAACCAAGAACGAGCACAAGTTCCTGGCCTACTTGCTCGAGATGGCGCGCATGGAGGCGGTGAACCTCCTCCATGCGAGCAAGAGGTAGGGCGGCTCGTCAGCCTTCGATCTTCACATACTCAAAGTCGCCGGGCTTGTTGTCGATACCCACCTTAGGCGGGGCAATCCAGTTGGCAAACTTGCCGGGTTCCCAGCACGGTTTCATGAGCGAGGCGATGTAATCGCCATCGGCCTTTGAGGGCAGGAAGTCGTCTTTGGCGCTATCCCAGGCCCCGTTCTTCAAAAACTTGCCGCAAGGCGTGATATTGGCGGTTGAAAACTCACCGATCTGCCTGTGAAAGCCCACATGAGGCAGAGTGATCTGGAAGTCGACACCTTCCTTGCGAATGGTGTTGTTCCACAAGGTGATGCCCTTGTCGCAGTCTTTTACATAGTCATCTCGCAGGCGTGCATTTAGCGCCGACAGGGCAGGCTCATCCACCAGCTTGATCTCACTGTCGATGAGACGCATCACCGGGTAGGTGTCGCTCAACAGCTTGTGGTCATCACTAAGACGGTTCTCCTTGTACCGCCCCTTAACGCCCGCATTGAACGCGTTTGCCGCGTTGGTGGAGACCTCCGAGCCGAACAGGTCGAGCGAAAGCGAGAAGTGCAGGTTACATTTCTTTTGGATGGTCGGCAGATCAATGACACCGAGGTTGCGAATGGCTTCGATGTCGTAGGGGTCTTCAATGCCGGCCTCCTTCATGGCCTCACACGTCCGCTTGATCACCCGCTGTACGCCGGTGGCACCCACGAACATGTGGTGCGCCTCTTCGGTGAGCATGAAGCGGCAGGTGCGCGAGAGCGGATCAAAGCCCGATTGCGCCAGCGCTTCGAGCTGCATCTTGCCGTCGCGGTCGGTGAATGTGGTGAACATGAAGAACGACAGCCAGTCGGGGGTGGCCTCATTGAAGGCGCCCAGCATACGCGGATGATCCTCGTGGCCCGACGAACGCCGCAGCAGCTCTTCGGCCTCCTCGCGCCCGTCCCGGCCAAAGTACTTCTGCAGCAGGTAGACCATTGCCCAGAGGTGACGGCCTTCCTCCACATTCACCTGGAACAGGTTACGCATGTCGTAGAGCGAGGGAGCCGTTTTGCCCAAGTGGCGCTGTTGCTCCACTGATGCAGGTTCGGTGTCGCCCTGGATCACGATCAATCGGCGCAGCATGGCCCGATGCTCGCCCGGCACTTCCTGCCAGGCCGGCTCGCCCGCTTGCTCACCGCAGGGGATAGTGCGGCCTTCTTCTTGCGGCGCCAGCAGGATGCCCCAGCGGTACTCCGGCATGCGCACGTAGCCGAACTTTGCCCACCCATCCAAATCCACGCTCACGGCGGTTCTCAAGTAAACCAGTTTCTCCTGGAAGCCATCCGGCCCCATATCGTTCCACCAGTTAAGATAGCCCGGGTGCCAGCGCTCCAAAGCTTTCAACACACGGCGGTCTTCCGACAGACCGATATTGTTCGGAATGGTGGTCGAGTAGTCGACGTTCATTGATGTAGCCATCGGGGGATCCTTTATACGCGGGTGAAATCATAGTCAGGCCGCTGGCCTGAGCCGTAGCGCTGCAGAGCGCCATCTGGGCCAACGGCGTTGGGCCGTTGGAAAATCCAATTCTGCCAGGCGGTGAGGCGGCCGAAGATTTTGGTTTCCATGGTCTCCGGTCCTGCAAACCGCAAGTTGGCTTCCATGCCTGTGAGGCCGTCCGGGGAGAAACTGGCGCGTTCTTCCACGAACAGGCGCACTTCATCTTCCCAATCGATATCGTCATAGGCAAATGTGACGAGGCCCATCTCCTCAGCCGTTTCGGCGTCGAGCGCGTCGCCAATCGTCTCGCGGGCGCGGTCAAACGCTTCCGGCTCGCCCAGGAAGCGGGTTTCCAGGCGTGAGATGCCGTTGGACATCGGCCGGGCGCCAAAGTTGACGTCACTCAAGCTCAGCATCGCCTCAGGGCGGTTTTCGCCCTCGAACTGGCCAATGAGCATGTAGGAGCGATCTGCCGCGAACACCAGCTCTGCCAGCGTGCCGGCAAAGCAGCTTCCCGGTTCAATCAACGCCACCAAAGAGCGGGCCGTCAGATCAAGTCTTTTTAGAACGCGTGTCCAGAAATGGCTGATTTCGCGCATCAGCCAGTCGTCAGCATGTGTTGCCAGGAAGGCATCGTGCGCCAGCACCTGATCAGGATCACCTTGGGACTTGATCTGGATGAGCGCGATCTCCGGCTCGTTGCTGCGCAGATGCAAGATGGCATCATCCAGCTCACGCGCAAGGGTGAGACACCAGAATTGATCGCCCGCCTCGTGGGCCGCGGCCACGTCCTCCGGAGGGGCAGTCTCAGGCCCTGTAATCGACAGCGTGGCAATGCGCTCCTCGCGATCGAGCTCTACCGTGACATGGGAGTAGCGCACATGATCATCGCCCAGGGAGCGGGTGAGGGGTGTGAGCGCAATACCTTTCGCGCCTTGAGGCCGGTTTGACTTGGCCGCAAACTCCGTGCAGCGCTGCGCCAGCAGGTCGTCGAGCTTGGAGTTGGGCACCACATCGTCCACCAGGCGCCAATCGGCGGCGCGCTGTCCTTTGATGCCCTCTTCGATGGTGCAAAATACATCGGCCCTGTCGCGGCGCACCTTGCGCTTGTCGGTCACCCGTGTGAGCCCGCCGGTGCCCGGCAACACGGCCAGCAGTGGGACTTCCGGCAGCGCAACCGAGGCCGAACCGTCATCCACCAGCACAATATGATCCGCCGCCAGGGCCAGTTCATAGCCGCCACCGGCCGCTGTGCCGTTGACGACGCAGAGATAATGCTGCCCTGACTGCGCGCCCGCCACCTCCATGGAGTTTCGGGTTTCGTTGGTGAACTTGCAGAAGTTCACCTTGTGCGCATGGCTGGAGCCGGCCAGCATGCGGATGTTGGCGCCGGCGCAGAACACTCTGTCTTTCGCGGAGCGCAGCAACACAACCTTCACCTCAGGATGCTCAAAGCGCAGGCGCTGGACCGCATCGTTCAGTTCAATATCAACGCCCAGATCATAAGAGTTGAGTTTCAGCTCATAGCCGTCCACCAGGCCGCCATCTTCGGCCACATCCATCCACAAGGTCGCGGTCTCCCCGTCAACCTCGATCCTCCAGTGGCGGTAACGCGATGGGTCTGTCTGAAAATCGATCATCATTCCGTTTCGTTCCCTCAAAAATCGGAAATATAATTCTTGTTTTTCGCCTTAGACGAAGGTATAGGAATTATAATGTCAATGCAAGTTGTACATGACGCTGAGCAGCAATTGACTGCGCGTGTGGGGTCTGCGGTGCGTGCAGCGCGCCGGCAGGCTGGATTGCCGCGTCACGCCTTGGCGCAAGTGGCGGGCATCTCTGAGCGCTATATCGGGCAGCTGGAAACCGGGCGCGCCAATATCTCGCTGAATGTGCTTCAGAAGATCGCCGGCGCACTGGGCATTGAAATCGTGAACCTTTTGGAGCAGGCGCCTGCCGGATATGAACCTCTGAATGATCTTTTAGCCGGTTTAGATGAAACGCAGCTGCGCGAGGCACACGCGCTTCTGACCCACCATTTCGAGGCCGTCCGCCAGGCCAAACGCGGCGTGGCTCTGGTGGGGCTCAGAGGCGCCGGCAAAACTTCACTTGGCCGGACGCTGGCTGAGCGGCTGGGGTTCAGATTCGTTCAGCTCACCCAACTGGTTACGGATCGCGTCGGCATGACCACCCAGGAACTGGTGGAACTGGCTGGCCTTGACGCGTTCCGGCGGTTGGAACGGGAAGCCCTGCTCGCGCTCGTTGAAGATGATGACAAGGTGGTTTTGGAAACCAGCGGCGGGCTGGTCGGCGCGCCGGAAACCTATCGGCTGGTGCTGGAGCACTTCTACACCGTATGGATCAAGGCCCGGCCCGAAGAGCATATGCAGCGCGTCGTGGATCAAAATGACCTTAGACCCATGGCGGGGCGACCGGAAGCCATGAACGATCTCAAGGCGTTGCTGGCGGACCGTCAACAGGCCTACGGCAAGGCTTCCGCGGAGCTGGATACCTCCGGGCTTGAAGAAAACGTTACGGCAGAGCGCCTGGTTCGGCTCGTTTCCGGACAGTTTCCGGTACGTTAGAGTGCTGGCATAAAAAAGTTGGCCTGTGTGCGAATCCTCACAGAGTTCATCCCCGTTAACCTTTAGAAATGCTCCATCACTTGATCAGAGTGAACAGAGTTACGACGCCCCACGAGGCGAAGCACAACAATTCAGGTTACAAGCCGTAGTACCCCCTCCCCACTCCCAGCGGCTTGAACGGATGGCGGTCCTTTTAGAAGGGCCGCCATCTTTGTTTAGCTTGCCGGAAGCTTTCGCGCGGAAGTTTTAAGAAAGCCCGGCGCCAGCTTAGATCTGTAAACGCGCACAAACAACGTGCTCTCATGCTCACCCAAATAGTGGATGTTTAGTTTTGGACATTTCAAATCTATCACTGTCCGTGCCTCCTATGGCCAGCACACGTTGGCAACGGGAAACGATCATGAAACTCAACGAACTCCAGGTGGCTTTGGTTAGCCGAAGACGCAACCGCCTGGGCTTTGCGCGCACGGCCGGTGTATCGGTCCCGTTTCTGAATCACACCCTGTGTCCGATCAATTTCGACGAGTTTGAGATCAGCGACGCTGAGGCTGAGCGCGCGGTAGGCGCTTTTCTGCAGCTGAGCGACGCCGACCGCCGACGGCTCAGCGGCCCGGTCCACGACCATTACCTTGCATCGGTCCGGGCCATGGCCGGGGAGTATGACGATGAACGCGATATGCTTGGCGGAAATCAGCCACCGGCCGCACCGGAAGACGTCTGGCGCCTGGTGACGGGCAGCGACCTGATGGTGCGTAAGGAAAACGGCATGCTCTACGTGCTGCTGGTCAGCGACTGTGAATGGGATCTGGATCACGGCTTCTGCATGATCTTCCGCCACGGCACGGAACTGGTGCGGGTAGGTGATCTGACTTGCGATTCTCTGGAAGAGAGCCCTCAGACTGGAAAATCTGAGTTCGCTCATCATTCAAATCTTGGGATGCCTGCCATCATCTCCTACGAGCGCATGTAGCACGCGCACTATGCGCTCAAACTTCCGGTAAACTCGGAGACTTTCGCAAGCACGTTCTCCGGCCTGTCGCGTTGGGGAGAATGACCGCAGTCCTCAAGGATCAGCGTTTCCACCGGTCCACCCGCTTGTGCCTCAGCGGCGCGGATGTGATCCAGACTGCCATACTCATCGCCCTTGCCCTGGATGAGAAGCATCGGCACGGAGATGGTCGGCAGGAACGCCTCAAGGTTCCAATCCAGAAAATCGGGCCGCAGCCAAGCGCCGCTCCAGCCATAAAATGCGCAGTCGGTATTGGCGCCGTGATACTTCTCCAAACCGGCCTTCAGGCCGCCACGTTCGTAAGCGTGGGTGGCGCGGGTGATGGCCTCGACATTCATCGGCTCGTTGAAAAAATGCGGGGCCATCAGCACCACGCCTTTCAGGCGGTCGTCGGCATGCGAGCCCGCATAGATTGCCGCGATTGACCCGCCATCACTGTGGCCGAACAGAAACCCGCCGCGAAAGCCGATGGCCTCCAGCAGTTCCGGCAGCACATCCTGCGCTTCTACATGCATGTAGCTCACAGGCCGCGGCAGGGTGATGGGAGAGGAGCGCCCATAGCCAAAGCGCGAATAGACGAAGACACCAAGACCGGTGGCGCGGGCGAGGCGGGCCGGAAAGTCTTTCCACAGGGCAACGCACCCCAGGCCCTCGTGCAGCAGCACAATGGTTGGGCCATCGGCCGGGCGTGCGCCAAAGCGTTGGTACTCAATCTGCCCGCCGCTCAGGTCCAGAAAGCCTGCATCACTGGCCATCATTCGCGCAGCTTGAACCTCTGAATTTTGCCTGTGGCCGTCTTGGGCAGATCATCCACAAAGTCGATCCAGCGCGGATACTTCCACGCGCCCACTTCTTGTTTCACATGCTCCTTAAGGCTCTCAAACAGATCGCCGGCCTCTTGGCCCTGGTTCAGCACAACGAAGGCTTTGGGTTTCAGCAGGCCCTCATCATCTTCCTTGGCAACCACGGCTGCCTCCAACACCGCTTCGTGGGCGACCAACGCACTTTCAACCTCAAAGGGGGACACCCAGATGCCGGAGACTTTGAACATGTCATCGGTGCGCCCGCAATAGTGATAGAACCCATCCGTGTCGCGGAAGTATTTGTCGCCTGTGCGGGTCCAGGTGCCTTCAAAGGTGGCGCGCGATTTCGCCCGCTGGTTCCAATAACCGTTGGCGGCCGTGTCGCCATGCACCACAAGTTCGCCGATTTCATCGTCGCCAAGTTCGGCGCCGTCCTCGTCCACCAGTTTCAGATCGTACCCGGGAACGGCCTTGCCCGTGGTGCCATGGCGCACCTCGTTTGGCCGGTTCGACAGGAAGATGTGCAGCAACTCGGTGGAGCCGATACCGTCGAGGATCTCAACCCCGAACTTCGCCTTCCAGGCCTGCGCCACTTCTTCAGGCAACGCTTCACCTGCGGAGATACAGTGGCGCAGACGGGCCGAGCCGTTCTGCGGCGAGCAGTTAGGATCAGCCAGGATGGCCGCATAGAGCGTCGGCACGCCGAAGAACAAAGTGGGCTGGTGCGCCTTGAGCATGGCAAACACCGACTGGGGCGTGGGCCGTCCGGGCAGCAGGGTTGCCGTGGCGCCGACGGCCATGGTGAAGGTCATGGCATTGCCGAGCCCATAGGCAAAGAACAACTTTGCGGCTGAATACACCACATCGCTCTCGTCCATGGCCAAAACCTCTCGCGCATAGGTGCGCGCGGTGTTCATCGGACTGGTGTGGACGTGCTGAACGCCTTTGGGGTTGCCGGTGGACCCTGAGGAGTAGAGCCAGAACGCCACCTCGTCGGCCAGCGTCTCGATGGGTGTGAATGTGGTCTCGTGTTGCGCCAGCTCGCGTTGGAACGGAATGTGGGGCCCGCCGTCATCTGCGCCTGAGACGATCACATGCTCCAGGCATTCAATGTCGCCAAGAACGTCCTCCACGGTGGGCAGGAGAGCTGCGGAGATCACCAACACCTGAGCGCGCGCATCCCGCAGCATGTACTCGTACTGCGCCCCGTTGAGCAGCGTGTTGAGAGGCACCGGAACAATCCCCGCGCGGATGGCGCCCCAGAAGGTTATGGGAAAATCCACAGTGTCCAGCATGATCATGGCCACCCGGGCTTCCCGGGGTATCCCCAGCGCGGTGAGGAGGTTGGCCATCTGGCAGGATGCGGAAAGCAGTTCGCCATAGGTTAGGGTGCGGTCCGGATCGATAAAGGCCACTTTATCAGCCCGGCCTTCATCAATGTTGCGGTCCACGAAATCGCGGGCCGCATTGTAGGTGCGTGGAAAGTCCATGTGAGATCCGTCGTTCAGCCGTCGCAGTCGGGCGAACATTCTCACAAGCGGGCCCCGCAATTCAACAGAACAATAGTGCCAGCACCGGGCAACTCACCCAATATGGCCAACTGGAGGGCATTTTCCCCTGTGTTCAAAGGCTTGCGCCAACTTGGTTTCGTTTTGCAGGATTTCTCCGGTGGGCTGCGTGAACAGATAATTTGGCGGCACATCGGCTGACGTCTCCGCGAAGGCAGGGCCGCCCGATCCCGGCCCATGCCTTCGCAAAGCGCACCCTTCCTGCCTGAGCGGTGAACGAGCAACTTGACCCTGGTGCACAGTCTCCGGACCTATTACCCTCACTGGTGAGGAAATCGAGCGCATGGCGCTCAGAACCAAAAAGCCCGCCGAACAGAGAAAAACACGGCAAAGAGGTAAGGCATGCTGAGTGCAGAACTGAATGAACTGATCACCCGCACCGGACCTGGAACAGGCGCCGGCCGCGTGATGCGCCACTATTGGCAGCCGGCCGCTCTGGTAGACGAGCTGGAAGGCCCGCGCCCGGTGCGCCCGGTCACCTTGCTGGGCGAAGACTTGGTGGCGTTCAAGAACATGGATGGCAGCTATGGCCTTGTCGGCAAGCACTGTCCGCACCGGGGCGCGGATTTATGCTACGGGCGTCTGGAAGATGGCGGCCTGCGCTGCCCGTTCCATGGATGGCTTTTTGACCGGGACGGCAGGTGCCTGGAACAGCCGGCAGAGCCGGACGGCAGCCGTATGCACGAGAACATCCGCCACACGTCCTATCCCCTGATCGAACGGGCGGGCATTCTGTGGGCCTATATGGGGGAGGGGGAGCCGCCGGCTTTTCCCGATCTGGATTGTTTCGTAGCCCCGAACACCCACGTGTTCGCGTTTAAGGGGTTCATTGAGTGCAATTGGCTGCAGGCCCTGGAGGTTGGGATCGACCCTGCCCACGCCTCTTTTCTGCACCGCTTCCTGCAGGACGAAGACCCCGAAGACAGCTATGGCAAGCAGTTTCGCGGCAAGTCCATTGCCTCAGACATGCCCATGACCAAAATCTTGCGAGAGTTTCCGCGGCCCGAAATCCAAGTGGAGGAAACCCCGTTCGGCCTGCGCCTCACGGCCCTGCGCAATCTCGATAACCAGGGCATGCATGTGCGGGTCACCAATCAGATTTTTCCCCATGGGATCGTTATCCCCATGTCGCCTGAGATGACCATCACCCAATGGCATGTGCCGGTGAACGATGAGACCTGTTACTGGTACGCCGTGTTCACCAGCTTCACCGACCCGGTGGACAAGCCTGTCATGCGCGCCCAGCGCTTGGAGCTGTACGAGTTGCCTGACTATAAGCCCCGGTTGAACAAGGCCAACGACTATGGCTTTGATCCCATGGAGCAGGAACGCGAGACCTATCTGGGCATGGGGCTCGACATTAACGTGCATGACCAATGGGCGGTGGAAAGCCCGGGACCCATCTTTGACCGCACGAATGAACATCTGGGCAAATCCGATGTGGGCATTATCGCCTACCGCCGCATGCTGCGCCGGGCGATCGAGGCGGCGGGCAATGGAGGCGATCTGCCCATGGTGCCGCGCAACGGCGACGGCGCGGCGATACGCGGGCCGGCGGCGCTGGACACAATTGCCGGGCTCGATGACTGGCAAGAGGCCTGGAAGACGCGCGACCGCGAACGCCGCGAAGCCTCAGGCTGGGCCCCGGACCCCTGGTAAGTGGTGTAAGTGTTTGGGCGTGAGGGGCTGAGATGAGTAAGGTGAGTTTTGAAGAGCGTCATAATCTTTGGACGGACGATCAACGCCGCCAGGCCGCCGATGTCGCCAAGCGCATCAAGGCGGAAGGGTTCACCAGCCTGCGTCTGGCTTTTGCCGATCAGCATGGGGTCTTGCGCGGCAAAGCTCTGATCGCCGAAGCGGCTGCCGACACGTTGGGGGAGGGCTGTGCACTCACCACGACATTGCTGCTGAAGGACACCTCCCACCGCACCGTATTCCCGGTATGGCAATCGGGCGGCGGGCTGGACGACCACAAGCTCACTGGCGCGGCGGACTTCATCATGCTGCCGGATCCGTCTACGTTTCAAGAATTGCCCTGGGCGCCCGGCACCTGTTGGATGCTGTGCGATATCTATTACCCCGATGGGAGCGCTGTACCGTTTTCCACTCGCCGCATTTGCCAGAAGGCACTTGGCGGTCTCGCCCAGCAGGGGTTCAGCTTCCTCACAGGTCTTGAGGTGGAGTTTCATGTTTTCCACATTCTGGACGAGAAACTGGAGCCGGCGGACGCCACGCATCCCGGCGCACCGCCTCAGGTGGAACTCATGGCCCAGGGCTATCAGTACCTTACGGAAACGCGCTACGATGAACTTGAACCAATATGTGAAGTATTGCGCGCAAACCTGACCACCATGGGCTTACCGCTTCAATCCATGGAGGTGGAGTTTGGGCCGAGCCAGCTGGAACTCACATTCGGCCCTCAAGAGGGAATTGCAACCGCAGATACCATGATGCTGTTCCGGTCCGCGGTGAAACAAATCTGCCGGCGCGAGGGCGTGCTGGCCACATTCATGTGCAGGCCGGCGCTCGAAAATGTCTTCTCATCCGGCTGGCATCTGCATCAGTCGGTCTTGGACGCAAAGACCGGAGCAAACCTGTTTCAGGGCAGCGATGGAGAGGCGCTGTCTCAGTTGGGCTGCCAATTCACCGGTGGTCTTTTGGCCCATGCGGCGGCGTCCTCGGTTTTCACCACCCCCACCATCAACGGCTATAAGCGTTACCAACCGCACACCCTTGCGCCGGACCGGATCTCGTGGGGCCACGACAATCGGGGCAGTATGATCCGCGTCTGCGGATCGCCTGGTGATGCGGCCTGCCATATTGAGAACCGCGCGGGCGAGCCGGCGGCCAATCCTTATCTCTACCTGAGCTCACAAATTCTCTCCGGCATGGACGGGGTGGCACAGAAGACAGATCCCGGGCCGCCCTCTGACGAGCCTTACAGCGTGGAGGCGGACAAGCTGCCGGCATCGCTGATGGAGGCCGTGACCGTTTTGAAAAACAGCAGCTTTTATCGCGCCAGCTTAGGCGATGAGTTCGTGGATTACCTGACCACGATCAAACAGGCCGAGTGCGAGCGCTTCCTCTCTGAGGTGACCGACTGGGAGCAACGGGAATACTTCCAGACCTTCTGATCTGCCGTCAGATCTGGCCCAGCACGGGTGCGCCCCCGGTTGCGGCGCCGGCCTGTTTGTTCCATGGCATGAGCCGCAGCACAGAGGCCAGCGCACACGTGCCGGTTACGCCAGCAAAGGTGAGGCCCGCCCCCACGAAGGCGCTCAGCCCCATGAACCAGGGCGATATCAGGAGGGCCAAAACAATGCCCAGAACCACCATAAGCCCGGCCGTGATCTGCACCTGGCGCATGACCGAGATCGGGGCGCTCCGGTTCAGGTTCACGGGAAAGCCGGCTGCCTTCCAGCCGGCAAGTCCGCCTTGCAGATGATAGACCTCGTCGAACCCGGTCTTCAGGATGCGCGCCGCTGCCTCTTCTGTGCGGGCGCCGCTTTGGCAATGGAAGACGCCGACTTTGCAGTGATCTTGAGCGAAATCGGCGGCGTTGAAGCCTGACAGGGGCACAAGCCTGGCACCCGGAATGTGCTCGCGGGCATGCTCGTCCGCCTCTCGCACGTCAATCAGCACGGCCCGGCCATCATCAAGCCAATGCTTCAGGGTCTTTGCGTCCACGTGGGTCAAACTCTGCGTGCTCATGGGTCCTGCTCCTTGACTATGATGCTCTATACAATGCGTATATTAGCATATTATAATATACAAAGAAGCAAAAAGACGTTTAAGCAGCTGCGGCACAATGTCGGTCCACCACCCGCTGGACCATGGGCGCAAAGTGCGAGAAGGGCGGTGTGACCATGCCTTCGCGTTTCCCCGCCTCATCGAGATAGCGCACCTGAATGATTTGCGTGAGATTGGGGTTTTGCTCAAAGGCGTTCACTTCCTCGGCGCTCATGGGGCCGCCCTGGAGCTTGAGGGAATGGATGGAGGCCTCCGACAGCCGGCCAAAATATTCCGGCTTGGTGGCGCAGAGATAGCGCTTGGCGGCCACATGATAGCGCACGCAGTCGGTGACCACGTCCGGAAAGAACCTCTCCAGCACCTCAGCGCCGGCTTCTTCGTGCAGGCGGTCCTCGGTGTCGTCCATCTGGAAGCTGCCAAACTCGCTGGTGAAATGGCCAATGTCATGCAGCAGGGCGGCGACGACGATGATCTCATCCTGGCCTGACTGCTCGGCAAAGGTTGCCGCTTGCAGCATGTGTTCGGCCATGGTCACAGCTTCGCCGAGATATTCCTCGCCGCCGCGGCGTTCGAAAATCCCGGCAATGAAATCCACCACGTTGGTGCTGTTGAGGCTGGCGGGGTCGGCGACGCTCATGCGGCGGCCTCCACCGAGCGGGCCCGCAAGGACGCAAGGGTCGACCGCAATCCGTCCTTATCCGCATAACACCCTTGCAGCCATCTGGTGCCGGTGCCCGAATAGGCCTTGCGGGCGTGCAGCACCCTGGTGTTGTCCACCAGAAAGCTCTCGCCCGGATTGAGCCGGAATGTGACCTCCATTTCCGCCCCGTTGATGATCTCAGACATGCGCCGATAAGCGGCGTAGTAGAGCTCCATCTTCTCAAACGGCACATCGGTGAGGGCCGCCACGGAGCGCGAGTTGAAGCGCACGGCGATCAGTTCCCCATCCGGCGCCAACTCGATCAGGGGCCGGCGCGCGGTCAGGTGGACACCCGCATCACCGTCATATTCAAACCGCGCGCAATGCTCGCTCAACACGGCAAACCAGTCGGGATTCTCCGCCCGCAGGCGCTGGGCGACCCGGAAGCCATCAACCACCATATTGTCGCCGCCGGCCGCTGTGCTTTCCAGGCAATAGAGCACCTGAACCGTGGGGGCGGGATCGCGGTAGGGGTTGTCGGTGTGTGCTTGGAGACCAAGCGCGGTGTAGGCCAGGTTCGTCGGATTGACT
>JBCDDQ010000103.1:0-15510 GCA_039180225.1 Pseudomonadota bacterium | reverse complement strand
GGTGGATCTGGCCTATCTGTCAGCGCTTTTGGGTCTGCTGCTGGTGACCTATGCGGTGATCTCGCTGGCGGGCCTGCGCCTGTCCGTGGCCCCGCGTCAGGAGATCTGGGCCGGCCCGCTCGCCGGAGCTGTGAACGGTGTGCTGACCGGCATGACCGGCTCCTTCGTGGTGCCCGGCGTGATGTTCCTCCAGGCCATCGGGCTCCCCCGCGATATGCTGATCCAGGCCATGGGGGTTCTTTTCACGCTCTCCACCCTCGCCCTGGCCCTGGCCCTGGCGCTGCAGAGCAATCAGTTGCTGACGGCGGAAAAGGGCCTCTTCTCGCTGGCCGGCCTGGCGCCGGCGCTTATGGGCATGGTGGTGGGCCAGAAGATCCGCGCCCACCTTCCGGAGGCGACGTTCCGGCGGATCTTCTTTTCCGCCCTGCTGCTGCTGGGGGTCTATATATGCGGCACCGCTACGATGGGGGCCTAGAGCAGCGCCGTCAGGTCTTCAGGCCTCGGGCACAACACGCGGGCACCGGCCCCGGACAGCTCGTCGGCATCGCCATAGCCGTAAAGAACCCCGATCGCGTCCATGCCGTTGTTGCGCGCGCCGATCACATCGTGGCGCCGGTCGCCGATCATGACAGCAGATGAGGCGTCCAGTTTCGATTGGGCCAAGACCCAGGCCAGCAACTCCGTCTTGTCTGCGCGCGTGCCGTCCAGCTCCGATCCATAGACATGCTCGAAAAAGTCATACAGCTCAAAATGCTTGAGGATCCGCTCCGCATAGACCGTCGGCTTGCTGGTGGCCACGAAAAGGCGGCGATCCTCGCCTTTTAGCGCATCCAGCACGCCGCGAATACCCGGAAAAACCGCATTCTCAAAGAGGCCCACATCCCCAAACCGCTCCCGGTAGAGCGCCAGCGCCTCGGACGCCTTGTCGCCCACCAGTTGCTCAAAACTGCCCAGCAATGGCGGTCCGATGCACCAGGTTAAATCATCATCGCTGTCAGGCTGAGGGGCCCCCAGCCTCTCCAAGGCGTAGCGGATGCAGCCGATAATCCCCTCTTTCGGGTCGGTCAGGGTGCCGTCCAGATCAAAGCACACCGCGCTCATGCGCAGATATCTGTCAGCTTGGACAAGTCCACATTCCCCCCGCACATGACCACGCCCACCCGTTCGCCAGGGGCCTGCTTGTAAACGCCATGCAGCAAAGCGGCCAGAGCCGCAGCCCCGCCAGGCTCTGAGGCCAGGCGAAGATTGAGCCAGCACCACCTTTGCGTGGCCGTGATCGCCTCATCGCTCACCAGCGCCACGTGATCCACATACCTTTGCGCGATGGGAAACATGATGTCCCCGGCTGAGCTCGCCCCCAGACTGTCGGCCGCAACCCCTTCCGGGGAGACCGGCACGGGCGTTCCGGCCTCGAGCGCCGCATGCAGACAGCGGGAGGTTTCCGGCTCAACACCGACGATCTTGACGCGGCCCTCATACCAGGACGCCACTCCGCCGATAAAGCCGCCGCCGCCGACGGCGATCAGCACCGTGTCCAGATCCGGCGCCTGGTCTTCCAGCTCCAGCCCCAGGGTGCCCTGGCCTTCCAAGGTTGAGACCTGGTTATAAGCATGGATCGTCTTGGCGCCTGACGCGGCCTGATACTCTTCGCTGGCGGCGAGCGCGTCCGCATAGCGCGCGCCGGTCACATGCATTTCAGCACCGCAGGATCTGATCAGGTTGATCTTCGCCGGCGAGGCGATCTCGGGCACGAATATGTGCGCCGGATGCCCCAGCGTGCTGGCCGCGTAGGCAACCGCCGCACCATGATTGCCGCCCGATGCGGCCACCACACCGGCCTCAGGCACCTCGGCACCCAGGAGACTGTTGAAGGCGCCGCGCGGCTTAAACGATCCGGCATGCTGCAGACATTCAAGCTTCAGGACCAGATCAGTGTCATGGCCCACCGCTTGGCCATCCAGGGCCATAACGGGCGTGCGGCGGACACGGCCGGCAATGCGTTCATAGGCGGCTTCGATCGCCGCTTTGGTGATGAGCTCAGGCATTGATTTCCATTCTTAATCCCCGGCCATCGCGCACCGGGTTTTGAGGCAGGGTTACGTGTTCACCCCGGAATATGCGCATCGCGCTCCAGGCGCAAGCACAGGCGTCCAGAATATCATCTTCTCCCACCTTTGATTTGGGCCAGTTGCCCGTCACCAGGGTATCGATGGGAAAGCCGTTGGCGCGCAGCAGAGCGCGGCGAAACTCTAACCCTTCTGGATTGGCGCGGCTCTTGATCTTCTTGGCCACCGGCAGCGACGCCTCGCCGTTCAAGGCCCAAAACGCGAGCTCGGGATGCACTTCGAAGACCCGCGCCTGCATTTCCGGCGTGATCAGGGCATCGATCTGCCTGATTTTCGGCAACAGGTTGAAACACTGCTTGGAGACCTTCTTGGGCGGGTCGGAATGGGCGAGGTTAACCTCGCAGGAGCGCCGGTAGTCCTCCTCCATGGCCGCGGCCCGGGACGGCACGGCAAACACCGAGGATTGCCGCTGGCCCAGCCGTTGCCGCGCCAGGCTTTCGCAGGCCCGGCCCGCCATATCCGGCAGCCCGATCGGCATGTCCACGGCAATGATGTCCGCCTGGCTTTGCAGCAGAGCCGAAAAACTCTCAAAAAGCTCCGCCCGCGCGGTGTCGCCGCCATCCCAGTGCACCGCCACCCAACCGCCGGGACAGCCGTCCACCCCGCTCACATGAAAGGCCGGAAAGGTCTCGCTGAACAGCACGGACCAGGTCAAAACCTCCCCGCCCACGCTGCGTTGGATCACCGCCTTAAGCCGGTCTGAGGCGGATGCGAACGCCACGTCCGGTGCGCGCCCCGCCACCAGCCCCTCCAACAGGAGCGCGGCAAACAGATCGCCCGTGCCGTTGGGCACGCCGTCATAAAGCTCCGAATGCCGCTCAAGCGCCCTGCCTTCTGGGACCAGGAGGTTGCTGATCTGCGCCCCGTGCCCACCGGCAGACGTCACGGCCACCCATGGCGGAGCAAGCCGTTCGGCAAGCGTGCGCACATCCCTCTGGCCACTCTGCACAAGCCACTGAAGTTCAAACAGATTGGGCGTTGCCACATCGGCCAGGCCAATCAGGTCCGACCTGATGGCCTGAGCCGCCCGCGCATCGATATAAAGCCCCTTGTCCTCATCACCCATCACGGGGTCGCACAGGTAGATCAGGTCCGGATTGGCCGCTTTGGCCCGGCGCACCGCCGCCGCGGCGGCCTGCACATGCGCGTCAGACGGCAGATAGCCGGTCAACACACCATCCAGGCGCTCCAACTGCCCATCGGCAGCCAGTGCATCGGTGAACCGAGTGATCATGTCCGCCGGAACCGCTTGGGGTTCCACGGTGCCAAGGCCCGGGCGCGAAGAGAGCTGGATCGTGGGCATGGCCCACACTTCATGGCCCAGCGCTTCCAGCATGGGCACAGCGATCGCGTTGCCCACCCGGCCCCGCGTCACCAAAGAGGAAATGGAAAGAATCCGGCCCATCGGCCCGATTATAAGAGGTTCGCGCCCATGGGAAACCGGCAATCGGCATCTGCCCACATCCGCCCAAAGTCTGCTTGGCTTGCTGCGGTGCACCATATAAGGTGCGCGGCGAAATAGAGACTTTAAGACGGACCCCCCTATGACCGGTTCCATTCGCGCCCGCCGCAGCGTGCTCTATATGCCGGGCATCAACCAGCGTGCCCTTGAGAAGGCCAAGAGTTTGGCCGCCGACAGCCTTATTCTTGATCTTGAAGACTCTGTTGCTCCGGACTCAAAGGCAGCCGCCCGCAACCTGGTGTGCGATGCGGTAAAGGCCGGCGGCTATGGCCGCCGGGAAGTGATCATCCGCATCAACGGATTGGAGTCCGACTGGGGCCGGGACGATCTGGCCGCAGCCGCCCTGTCAGGCGCTGACGGCATCTTGATCCCCAAGGTGGGATCCGCCGCGGCGCTCAAATCTGTGACCACGGCGCTCAAGGCGGCAAACGCCCCCGAAACCATGCAAATCTGGGCCATGCTGGAGACCCCGGATGGCATCTTGAACGCCAAGGAAATCGCCGCCCTGGCCGCTGATCCAGGCACAAATCTTACGTGCTTGATCATGGGCACCAATGACCTTTTGAAAGAAACCCGCACGCTCTTCGTGCCGGACCGGTTCCCGGTCCTTGCCTGGCTTTCCATGGCGGTTCTGGCCGCTCGCGCCTATGGTCTCGACATCATCGACGGGGTCTACAACACTTTCAGCGACCAGGAAGGCCTCAAGGCAGAGTGTGAGCAGGGCCGTGCCTTGGGCTTTGATGGCAAAACCCTCATTCATCCGGCCCAGCTGGCCACCTGCAACGAGATTTTCACGCCCTCGGACGAGGAAATCAGCTGGTCCCGCAAGATCCTTGCAGCCTTCAAGGAGCCCGAAAACGCCGGCAAAGGCGTGATCACCGTTGAGGGCCAGATGGTTGAGTTGCTGCATGCAAAGATCGCCGAGCGCACAGTGGCCATCGCAGAGGCCATACAGAGCAACGAGCAGGCCGCCGCATGAGCAAAACCAATCCCGGCCGCTATTTTGAGGATTTTGCCGTCGGCGACACCATTGTCCACGCCACGCCGCGCACCGTGACGTCCGGCGATGTGGCGCTCTACACCGCCCTTTACGGCTCGCGCTTTGCGGTGCAGAGCTCTGAGGCTTTCGCCAAGGCCATAGGCTACGCCCGGGCCCCGGTCGACGACATGCTTGTGTTCCACATCGTCTTCGGCAAAACCGTTCCGGACATCTCGCTGAACGCCGTCGCCAATCTGGGCTACGCGGAGTGCCGCTTCCTAGAGCCGGTCTATGTGGGCGACACTTTGTCCACCACCTCAGATGTCATCGGGGTCAAAGAAAACTCCAACGGCAAAACGGGCGTGGTCTACGTGCGCTCCACCGGACGCAATCAAAACGGCGATATTGTGCTGGAATACGTGCGTTGGGTGATGGTTCGCAAGCGGGATGTGGCCTCGCCTGCGCCCAACCCGGTGATCCCTGAGTTCACTGATCGCGTCGACACGAATGGCCTCGGACAAGCTTGCCCGGTCATTCTGGGGAGCGCCTGGGATTATGATCTGTCCGGAGCGCCCCATCGTTTCTCAGATTATGAACCGGGCGAGCGCATTGACCATGTAGACGGGATGACCGTTGAGGAAGCTGAACACATGATTGCCACCAGGCTGTATCAGAACACGGCCAAGGTGCATTTCAATCAATTCACCGAGGGCCAGGGCCGCTTCGGGCGCAGATTGATCTATGGTGGCCATGTGATTTCCCTGGCAAGGGCGCTGAGCTTCAACGGCTTGGCCAATGCCTTCCACCTTCTGGCCATCAACGGGGGGCGCCACGTGGCCCCGTTGTTTGCCGGCGGCACGGTCTTTTCCTGGTCCAAAATCGAGGAAACCGCAGAGATCCCCGGGCGCGACGACATTGGCGCATTGCGCGTCCTCACCTATGCCGCAGTGGACCAGCCTTGCGCAGCGTTTCCAGGCCCCAGCGATAAAGGGTTTGATGACGGAGTTATCTTAGAATTGGATTATTGGGCGGCCATCCCCAAATGAGAGTAGGCGAGCCAATACAGGATTTGAGTGCTATGCGACATTTGCCTATGATCGGGCAGCATGGCTTCCGATAAGAGACGGAATATGACGAACTCAGATATACCGCGCGAGCGCCCACTGTCGCCGCATCTTCAGGTCTACAGCCCTATGCTGACCATGATGATGTCGATCGTCCACCGCATCACCGGTGCGGCGCTCTATTTCGGCACGGTTTTGATCATCTGGTGGCTCATAGCGGCCGCGTCTGGGCCGTCTCACTTTGAGTTGGCGAACGCCGTGCTTTCCTCCTGGATTGGTCTTTTGGTGCTACTGGGATACACCTGGGCGGCCATCCATCACATGCTCGGCGGTATCAAGCACCTGTTCTGGGACATGGGACGGGGTTTTGAGCTGAACACCGTTGAACTGAACGCGCGGCTCACCTTGGCCGGCTCTGTTGTTCTCACGATCCTTGTTTGGGTCATCGCGTACGGAGTGAGCTAGCCATGTCATTGCGCACCCCCCTGTCCAAAGTCCGCGGCCTCGGCTCCGCCAAAGACGGCACCGATCACTGGTGGCACCAGCGCGTAACCGCCGTGGCCAACATCCCGCTGGTGCTGATCTTCACCTATGTGGTCATCAGCTCCATCGGCAAACCCCACGCCGAAGTGGCCGCCCTCTTAGGCTCGCCCCTGGTGGTGATCGCGCTCGTTCTTATGATCGGCTCACTCACCTGGCACATGCGCCTTGGCATGCAGGTGATCATTGAAGATTACGTCCATTCGGAGGGGCGCAAGATCGCCTGTCTGTTGGCCAATACGTTCTTTACGGCCGCCATAGCTGTGGCCGGCATTTTTGCAGTGCTTAAACTTGGATTTGCGTCCTGAGGAAACCATGGCGACAAACGGAAAAGCAAATGGTGCAGGTGGCAACGGTACGTTTTCCGTGAACGGCCAAGCCTACCCCATTATTGATCACGAACACGATGTGGTGGTGGTGGGCGCCGGCGGTGCCGGCCTGCGTGCCACCTTGGGCGCTGCCCAGGCTGGTCTCAGAACCGCCTGCATCTCAAAGGTATTCCCCACCCGCTCCCACACGGTGGCCGCCCAAGGCGGCGTGGCTGCATCGCTGGGCAATATGGGCCCCGACGACTGGCGCTGGCACATGTTCGACACCGTGAAGGGGTCCGACTGGTTGGGCGACCAGGATTCCATCGAATATCTCTGCCGCAACGCGCCGGAAGCGGTCTACGAGCTGGAACATTTCGGCGTGCCCTTCTCACGCACAGAAGACGGCAAGATCTATCAGCGCCCGTTCGGCGGCATGACCACCGACTATGGCGAAGGCCCGCCCGCTCAGCGCACCTGCGCCGCCGCAGACCGGACCGGCCACGCCATGCTGCACACACTCTATGGCCAGTCCCTGCGCCATTCGGCGGAGTTCTACATTGAGTATTTCGCTCTTGATCTCATCATGGAAGAGGGGGCATGCCGCGGTGTGATGGCCCTCAACCTGGAAGATGGCGCCATTCATCGCTTCAAGGCGCACCAGACCATTCTCGCCACTGGCGGCTATGGCCGGGCCTACTTCTCCTGCACCTCGGCCCACACCTGCACGGGCGATGGCAACGCCATGGTGCTGCGCGCCGGCCTGCCTTTGCAGGATATGGAGTTTGTGCAGTTCCACCCCACCGGCATCTATGGCGCCGGCTGCCTCATCACCGAGGGCTCACGCGGCGAAGGCGGCTATCTCACCAACTCAGAGGGCGAACGCTTCATGGAGCGGTATGCGCCGTCGGCAAAAGACCTGGCCTCCCGCGACGTGGTCTCCCGGTCCATGACCGTCGAGATCCGCGAAGGCCGCGGGGTTGGCAAGGAAAAAGACCACATCTACCTGCATTTGGACCATTTGGATCCGGAACTTCTTGCAGAACGCCTGCCGGGCATCTCAGAGTCCGCAAGGGTCTTTGCCGGTGTGGATGTCACCAAGGCTCCGATTCCGGTCCTGCCCACTGTGCACTACAATATGGGCGGCATTCCCACCAACTATCATGGCGAGGTCATCGCCGGGGATCAGAAAGACCCGCACAAGACCGTGCGCGGCCTGATGGCCATTGGCGAGGCCGCCTGTGTCTCCGTCCACGGCGCCAACCGGCTGGGCTCCAACTCCCTGATCGACCTTGTGGTGTTTGGCCGGGCGTCGGGATTGCGCTGCGCTGAGGTGGTTGAACCCAATCAGTCCCATGCAGACTGGACCAGTGGTGCGGGCGATGCCGCTCTTGAGCGGCTGGATCATTTCCGCAACAGCGCCGGCGGCACGCCCACCGCACAGCTCCGGCTGAAGATGCAGCGCACCATGCAGACAAACTGCGCCGTCTTCCGCACCGGAGAGATCCTGGATGAAGGGCACGAGCTGATCCACGATGTTTGGGGCGGGACGGAGGATATTGCCGTCACCGACCGTTCGTTGATCTGGAACAGCGATCTGATCGAAACCCTTGAGTATGACAACCTCATCTCACAAGCTGTGGTCACCATGGACTCAGCGCAAAACCGCCAGGAAAGCCGCGGTGCCCATGCCCGCGAGGACTTCCCCGACCGGGACGACAAAGAGTGGATGAAGCACACTTTGGCTTGGGCGGATCTGGACGCGCGCAAGATCAATATCGGCTATCGGCCGGTGCATGATTTCACCCTGACGAATGACATCAGCTACATCAAACCCAAAGCGAGGGTGTACTAGGCCCGCTATGAAGCACCTTAACCCAATGAACTTAATCGTTATCGCCGCCGCTAGCCTCGGCGCCACCATGGCCACCGCCGCGGCGCAAACCGCTGAAGAGCAGTACAATTATCTGCACTCCAAATGCGGCCCCGCCCTGCAGATGAGCAAGAGCGAGTGTGATTGCATCGTCGCCATGGCAAAATCTGACCTGTCGGGCAAAGAGTTGGATATGGCGGTGTTGATGGTCAAGCAAGACCAGGCGGGCATTGCCAAATTGCATGGCGAGATGACCGGCCAGCAAATGTCGAACACCGTGGCGTTTGTCACCGGCGCGCCCACAAAATGCAGAAACAAATAGACCTTTTGAAAGACGCTGCGAGATGGTTCAACTAACGCTCCCAAAAAACAGCCAGGTTCAAAATGGCAAGAGCTGGCCCGCCCAAGACGGCGAGACCACACGGCAGTTTCAGATTTACCGCTACAACCCGGACACGCCGGACAATCCGCAGCTCGACACCTACACGGTGGACACGGAAAACTGCGGTCCCATGGTTCTGGACGCGCTGATCAAGATCAAGAACGAGATTGACCCCACGCTCACGTTCCGGCGCTCGTGCCGGGAGGGCATTTGCGGCTCCTGCGCCATGAACATTGATGGCACCAACACGCTGGCGTGCCTGAAGGGCATGGATGAGATCAACGGCACCATCAAAATCTATCCACTGCCGCACATGCCGGTGGTGAAGGATTTGGTGCCGGATATGACCAGGTTCTACACCCAGCACCGCTCCATCGAACCCTGGCTGAAGACGGAAACCACCGAACCCCGCAAAGAGTGGCTGCAGTCCCATGAAGACCGGGAGAAGCTGGACGGGCTTTATGAGTGCATACTATGCGCCTGTTGCTCAACCTCTTGCCCGAGCTATTGGTGGAACGGGGATCGCTATTTGGGCCCGGCTATCCTGCTCCAGGCCTACCGCTGGCTGATCGACAGCCGCGATGAGGCCACCGGCGAGCGCCTGGACAATCTGGAAGACCCCTTCCGGCTCTACCGCTGCCACACCATCATGAACTGCGCCAAAGCGTGCCCGAAGGGCCTCAACCCGGCAAAGGCTATCGCCGAGGTCAAGAAGATGATGCTTGAGCGCCGAGTCTAGTCCCATGAAGCTGCGTGAAGGCGACAGCTGGCTCCCGGCAGACGAGTATGGCCGCAGCCTGAAGCAGGGCTTAGGGGTGAACCTGTTGGTGAAGAACGTGTCCAAGGCGGTGGCGTTCCAAACCAAAGTGCTTGAAGCGGAGACGGTTTACGCCGATCCGGACTTTGCGGTGATGCGCGCCGGCGGCACACAGTGGATGCTGCACGCCGATCATACCTACCGCGACCATGAAATGGCCGGCGTCATTGACGGTGTCGACGTGCGCGGCCAGGGAGCCGAGCTCCGTCTCTATGGCCGCGATCCGGATGCCGCCGAGGCCGCGGCCAGAGAGGGCGGATGGACGGTCTTGGCTGGCTCTCTCGACAAGCCTCACGGCCAACGCGAAACCCATATTGTGGACGATGACGGCTACATCTGGGTGCCTGGCATACCCATTTAGGGGCGTTGTTAACTAGCGCGTGCAGGGAAACTTTGCACCGTCCATCAATTTTGCAATAATCAAAATATGGACAGCGAAGATGTATCCCGCGTACTTGGGGCAATCTCACAGCCGACCCGCTATGAGATCATGCAACTTCTCAGCAAAAACGCGCAGAATGGCGGCCAAGGCATGTGCGCCGGCGCCATTGCAGAAGAACTTGGCATCCAACCGGCCACCCTCTCCTTTCACTTGAAGGACATGACCTTAAAGGGTGTGCTGACCCAACGCCGCGAAGGCAGAAACCTGATTTACAACGCGGAAATGGCCACCCTTATCGGCGCCCTGGAGTTTGTGGTCGGCGACATTTGCGGCGGCTGATCCTGGCGCGTCCAGCGCCCTCCCCGCGCCCTTGCGAACGCGAGGGCCCACAGCACTTACCTTTCCTTGGGTCGAGAAGGTCCTCGCGTTCGCAAGGACGCCGGAGGAACGAAAATGACCATCTTCATCAGAGGGCGCGCTAACAGAGCCGTGACTGGCTGTGATGGTCGATTGCGCCTAAACTATGTCCAATGGGGCGAGTGAGAAAGGCTGCACGCACGATGTTAATCAAGACCATACACAACTGGGAGCTCCCCGAAGCCTCAGCCACACCGGAAGATGTGTTTTGGAACCGGCGCCAAATCCTTCAAGGCATGGGGCTCGGTGCGGCCACAATCGGCGCTGGCGCGTTCGGCATCACCGACGCCTTCGGGGCAACCGATCCCACCATGGATCTCTATCCGGCCAAGCGCAACGAGGCCTACAAGCTGGACCGGCCCATCACGGCCGAAAAGCTTAACCTTGAATACAACAATTTCTACGAGTTCGGCTCCACCAAGCGCATTGCGGAGGCTGCGCAGGCCCTGCCGATCCGCCCTTGGGAGATCAAGATCGACGGCATGGTGGAAAAAGAATTCACCATCGGCATCGACGAGCTGATCCGCAAGATCGGCATTGAAGAGCGCCTCTACCGGCACCGCTGTGTGGAAGCCTGGTCCATGACCGTGCCCTGGTCTGGCTTTGCCATGAGCAAGCTGGTGGACCTGGCCCAGCCCACATCGGCGGCGAAGTTCATTCGGATGGAGACCTTCCACAACCCTGAGGTTGCGCCGGGTCAGAAGCCCCCGCTCTTCTCCTGGAGCAACCAGCTTCCCTGGCCCTATGTTGAGGGCGTCACCATGGCAGAAGCGCGCAATGAACTGTCCTTCCTGGTGACCGGTGCCTATGGCAAACCGGTTGCCAAACAAATGGGCGCTCCGCTGCGCCTGGCCCTGCCGTGGAAGTATGGCTTCAAATCCATCAAATCCATCGTGCGCTTCAGCTTCACCGACGTACAGCCAAAGAGTTTTTGGGAAACCATCCTGCCGAATGAGTACGGCTTTTATGCAAATGTGAACCCGGCCGTGCCCCATCCGCGCTGGAGCCAAGCATCAGAGCGCGTCTTGGGCACCAATGAACGCGTCCCCACCCTGCTCTACAATGGGTATCACGAGCAGGTGGCCACGCTGTACGACACTCTGGGCCTGCCGCCCCACGTTCTATATCGCTGATCACAAAAGAAAAGCCGGACCCTGGGAGGGGTCCGGCTTGGGTGGGGCGCCCAATTGGGCTTTCCGTCCGGCCAGGAGTGAGGGGGACTGACCGAACAACGCGAGGCACCATCAAATGGGGAGGGAGCTGGTGCCGCGTCAGCAGTCACGAAGACTGCATTGAGGGGAGTGTGATCCACCAATTGCATTTGAGCCAGGGCCCCGGCAGCATAGGAGCTATGCGCCTGACGCATAGCTGTTACTGACACATTTCAACCTGTTGAAAATAGATAGCTTTTAGCGACGCTCTGTTCACGGACGTAGGCAGAAAAAGCACAAAGATTGCCGCGCGCGCCAGGTTCTCTATAAAGAACATGTAACGAGGCAACAGGATTTTAGCTCATGAGTTGGTCGGAGGACGTGTTTTCGGTCTTGGACAATCACCAAGTCTCCACGATCGCGACGGTGCCTGATGCAGGGCTCAGTCATGTGCTTTCCCTGTGCGAAGACGCACCCTCCAAGAAGGTGGTAACCCTCACCACGGAAGAAGAAGGGGTGGGCATGATGCTGGGCTTGTGGCTTGGCAAGGAACGCGGTGCGCTGTTCATGCAATCCAGCGGTGTGGGCAACTGCATCAACGCGCTCTCGGTGATGGCCTCCACCCGCTGCCCCTGCGCCATGCTGATCACCATGCGCGGGCAATGGGGCGAGTTCAATCCCTGGCAGGTGCCCATGGGTCATGCCACCCAGCCGGTGATGGAAGCCATGGGGGTCTATTGCTATTCGGTGGAGCAGGCCGATCAGATTGCCGAGACGTTCGATGCCGCCTGTGGCCTTGCGTTCAATGGCGGTTATGCCGCCGCCGTGCTGATCCATCAGCGCGCTCTTGGCACAAAGGTGTTTTGACCCATGGACCAGCACGTAACATTCCCGGTTGATGATGAAGGTCGGATCCGCCGCCGGCCATTGGTGGCCGAATTGATGGCCCACCGCGGCGAGGCCTTGGTGATCACCGGTCTCGGCAGCGCCACCTATGATGTGGCCGCGGCGGGAGACCATGACAACAACTTCTACTTCTGGGGCGGCATGGGCCTCACCGCCATGACCGGCCTTGGCCTTGCCGTCGCCCAGCCGCAGCGCCGTGCGGTGGTGATCACCGGTGATGGCGACATGATGATGGGCATCGGCTCGCTCGCCACCATTGCCTCAGCGGCACCGGACAATCTGGCCATCCTGGTTCTGGACAATGAGCGCTTTGGGGAAACCGGTGAGCAGATCGGCTTGTCGGCGGGCGTTACCGACATGGTACAGATGGCCAAGGGGGCCGGATTTCAAACGGCTGCAACATTCGCCTCCGAGGCTGAGATGCGGGAGCTGCCGGAACTGCTCTTCAGCACGCCGGGTCCGGTGTTCTGTGTGGCCAAGGTCGCACCGGGCAACGATGAGCGGGTGTTGCCATCCACGGACGGAGCCTACCTAACCCGCCGCTTCCGCGACGCGCTCTAGCTGTCCGTCATCCCGGAATTATGAGTCAGCAAAATATCCGGGACCCAGAACAGCCAACTCTCGAGCCAACCGCCCTGGGTCCTCGCATTCGCGGGGATGACGGTGTGCTCAGCACGTCCCTAAAGCCCCTCATCCACTTTCCGAAATGCCTGAAGCGCGCCGATGATCTTTGCATCCCGCTCCCCGGCGATGGAGGCAAAATCCCGGCCATGTTCGGCATCCGCAATCCCCGCCGCCAGAGCCTCACCCACCTCAGGCGTGATCTTCGGTGAGCCCATGCTCTCCCACCAGGTGTGGAAGCTGTCCCCGTAGCGTTCGCAGAATTTTCCGATGCCATGGCCGCCGCTCGCCAGGCTGAACAGCATGTGCGGCCCCATGACCGACCACCTGAGACCAGGCCCGGCCCAGACCGCCTTGTCCACGTCCTCCACACTGGCAACGCCCTCCATCACCAGGTGGATGGCCTCGCGCCACAGCGCCGCCTGGAGCCGGTTGGACACATGCCCCGGCACCTCTTTGTGCACGCGGATCGTCACCTTGCCGCAGCCCTCAAAGAAGCCTTGGGCAAGATCCAGGACCCCATCTGCCGTGCGCTCGTTGCCGAGCAGCTCCACCAGAGGGATCAAGTGGGGCGGATTGAACGGATGGGCCAAAATGAAGCGGCTCGGATCTTTCCACCCCTTTTGCATATCGCGCACGAGAAGGCCCGACGCGCTGGTGGCCACAATGGCGTCCGGCGCCAGTGCCGGCTCAATCTGCCCATAGATCTCATGCTTTATGGGCAGCCGTTCCGGCACGCTCTCCTGCACAAACTGCGCCCGCGCCACCGCCTCGGCCGGCGATGCAAAGAACGCAAGCTTCGGCGTGGAAGCCTTCACCAACCCGAGCTTCTCCAGAGATGGCCAAGCGGTCTCCACATAATCGCGCACATAGGCCTCGCCCTCTGGCGACGGATCATAGACATCCACCTGATAGCCGGAGGCGGCAAACAGAGACGCCCAGCTGGCACCAATCGTGCCTGCGCCTAAAACGCCAACCGTCTCAATTTTGGCAACGGCCGCTTCGCTGTCCGACATCTTAAACTCCTGCTCAATGCGCGATTTGAATGTGGCGGATGGAGGTGTAGGCATCCAGCGCGTAGACCGACATATCGCAGCCGGTGCCGGACCCGCGCATGGCCGCCCAAGGCATTTCAGGCGAGGCAATGCCGTGCGTGTTCACCCAGGTGAAACCAAAGCGCAGACGGCTGGCCACATTCATGGCCCGGCCCACATCCTTGGTCCAGATGGACGAGGCCAGGCCGTAAGGGGAATCGTTCGCCCACGTCACCGCCTCATCCACATCGGAGAACGGCGTGAGGGTCACCACGGGCCCAAAGATCTCTTGCTGCACCGCTTCATCTGATTGGGAGGTGTTCGCAATCACCGTCGGCTGATAGAAGAAGCCGTTCCCAGCCCCAGCGTTCCCTCCAGTGGTCACCTCCGAGGTGCCGCGGGCACGGTCCACAAACCCGGCCACGCGCTCGCGCTGCGCGGCGGAGATAAGCGGGCCCATCTCCACCCCATCTTCCCGCTGGCTTCCCACTTTGATCTCAGACACGGAACTGGAAATATCGGCCACCAGCTTGTCGTAGACGGGCTTTGCCGCATAGATCCGGCAGGGCTGCGCACAGTCCTGGCCGGCATTGAAGTAGGACCCTCCGCGGATCGTCTCCGTCACAACCTCCAGATCTGCATCATCAAATACGATCACAGGCGCCTTGCCGCCCAGCTCAAGGTGCGTGTGCCGGATCTTCCGGGACGCCGCTTCCATGGCCTTCTTGCCCGTGGCGGGACTACCCGTAATGGAAATGGCCTCAACGTCCGGGTGGTTGATCAGATGGTCACCGATGGTGGGCCCGCGCCCATGCACCACATTCACCACGCCTTTTGGAAAGATGCCCGCCATGATTTCCGCCACACGCAAAGTAGAGAGCGGGGTCAGCTCAGAGGGCTTGATCACCACCGGACAGCCGGCCGCCAAAGCGGGCGCAAGCTTCCAGGACGCCATCATGAGCGGATAGTTCCAGGGCGCGATGGAGGCCACCACGCCCACAGGATCACGCCGGATCATGGATGTGAAGCCTTCCACATATTCTCCGGCCGCTGATCCGGTCATGCAGCGCGCGGCACCGGCCATGAACCGGAACACGTCCACACACAGCGGCATTTCATCGGCCCGGGCGCTGTCCAACGGCTTGCCGCAGTCAGTACTCTCCAGCTCCCCCAGCTCATCGGTGGCCTTTTCGATTTCATCGGCCAAGTGAAGCAGAAGTGCGGAGCGTTCCCCCGGCGTGGTGCGCGACCAACTGTCGAACGCCTCATCTGCCGCGCGCGCAGCTGCATCCACCTGAGCCTCGGATGCCTCCGGAATAGAGACCACAGTCTCGCCGGTTGCCGGGTCCAAAATGTCGAGAGCTTCGCCCTCACCGGCGATCAGTTCGCCATTGATAAGAAGTTTGGTTTGCATGATCAAAATCCCACCATATCGCCACCCTTCAGGG
>JBCDDQ010000102.1:0-15534 GCA_039180225.1 Pseudomonadota bacterium | reverse complement strand
GACCCGGTAACCACCAGCCGTGAGAACGGTCTCCGCCGCTTCCAGGTTTTCCGGTTCAAAGTAACGGTTGAATGTGTCCGCCAGAAGCACGACGCTGCGGGGGGTGATCTCAGCATCTGGCGGTCCGCCGTAGGGACGCAGAGCCCATCGCGGCAGTGGCCGGCCCGCTGCAAAACCGGCAAGCGCTTCACTCAGCTTCGGCAATCCGGGAACCTGATCGCGCAGGTTGGCCAGCCAAGGCAGGCGCGAGAGCATCGGTGCATAGCGTGGCAGGTACGCAACCAGCCGATCGTGTAATGAGAGACCTTGATTCTTTGCCCGCGCAGCCAGCACTTCGATCTTCATGCGCGCCATGTCAACACCGGTGGGGCACTCGCGCCTGCAGCCTTTGCACGAGACGCAGAGCTTAAGGCTTTCGATCATTTCGTCCGAGGCAACCGCGTCCGGTCCGAGCTGGCCGGAGATTGCAAGACGCAAACTGTTCGCCCGTCCGCGCGTGGTGTCGCGCTCGTTTCGGGTGGCGCGGTAGGAGGGGCACATGGTGCCGCCCGTCAGCTTCCGGCATGCGCCGTTGTTGTTGCACATCTCCACCGCGCCTTGGAAGCCGCCGCCGGCGCCAGGCCATGCGGACCAATCCAGAGCGGTTTTAAATTCCGGTACGTGGTAGTCCGGCGCAAAACGAAACAGAGTACGGTCATCCATACTGGGGGCGTCGACAATCTTGCCCGGGTTGAAGAGACCTCGAGGATCGAACTGCCGTTTGACTTCACGGAAGCTTTCGACCATCCGGGTTCCGAACATTTTTTCATGGAACTCAGAGCGTACAATGCCGTCTCCGTGCTCGCCTGAATGAGAGCCTTTATAGGCGGCCACCAGGTCGAAGGCCTCCTCGGCAATGGCGCGCAAGGTGCGCACATCCTGATCGAGTTTAAGGTTCAGCACGGGACGCACGTGAAGGCAGCCCACGGAGGCATGTGCATACCAGGTGCCGGTGGTGCCATGCTTGTGGAAGATCTCTGTGAGACCTTCCGTATAGTCTGCAAGGTCAGGTAACTCTACCGCGCAATCTTCTACGAAGCTCACTGGTTTTCCCTGTGATTTCATAGACATCATGATGTTGAGGCCAGACTTTCTCACTTCGGCGATGGCGCCTTGGAGGCGTGGTTCAACCGCCTCCACCACGCCGCCCCAGCGCCTACCCGTGCCTTGCCAAGTGAACCCGAGCTCGGCCATGCGTTCGTCCAGCTGAGTGAGCCGGCGGAGGTTTTCGGCCTGATCGGCTTCGGCAAACTCAACCAGCAAAAGAGCGGCGGGTTCGCCCCTCACGAACTTCTCCACCGTGGGCCGGAACAGCTCAATGTCCCGGGCGAGGGCAATCATGGTGGCGTCCACCAACTCGACCGCATGCGGCCCGAGCGGCACCAGATGCTGAGTGGCATCCATGGCCTGATAGAAGGTTGGGAAATGACACACCCCCATGACCTTGTTGTTTGGCAGGTGAGAGAGCTTCAACTCGATGGCCGTGGAGTAGGCGAGGGTGCCCTCTGAGCCGACCAGCAGATGGGCAAAATTCACATCCGGCCCGTTTGGCACTAAGGCGTCCAGATTGTATCCGCCAACGCGGCGCAGCACGTTTGGGAATCGGGCAGCAACTTCTGCGGCCTCCCGGTCTCCCAGTTTCAACAAGGCCTCGAAGCGCTCGCGCACCGGATCGTTGAGGCCGGCAAGGGATCTGGGCTGGGCGCCGAAATGGGCCTCCGTCCCATCTGCGAGGATGGCGTCGATGGCGACCACGTTATCTCGCATGGTGCCGTAATGGATAGATCGGCCACCACAGGAATTGTTCGCGGTCATGCCGCCTATCGTGGCACGTGAGGCCGTGGAGACGTCGACCGGGAACCACAGGCCATGAGGCTTGAGCTGCCGGTTCAACTCATCAAGCACGATGCCCGGTTCAACCACACAGCGCTTTGCGGTCACATCCAGGCTCAAGAGCTTGTTGAGGTGTTTTGAGTTGTCGAGCACCAGAGCTTCGTTGACCGTCTGGCCGGCTTGCGATGTGCCGCCGCCCCGAGGCAGGAGAGGGACCCCTTCGTCCCGTGCCAGTCCGATCGCTGCCCGCACGTCGTCGAGGGTGTGCGGCACGGCCACGCCCAATGGCGTCATCTGATAAATCGAGGCATCGGTGGCATAACGGCCGCGGCTGAATCTATCGAACATGACCTCGCCTTGAAGCGAAGACTTCAAACGCCGTTCCAAGCCGGGACGCACTGTTGCGGGCATGAGGTAAATCCACTAAAACATACTTGACGTAATTATGAATTCATAATTCAATATTGGCAACGAAAACCTGAACCCGTTTGGGTTCGCGCAAGTGATGAGGAGCGCAAGACAGTGAGACGGGCAGGGCGACACTTTCTGCAGATACCAGGTCCGAGCGCCGTGCCGGACCGCATTCTCCGGGCCATGGACATGCCCGTGCAGGACCATCGCGGGCCAAGCTTTGGCGAACTGGGCATAAGCGCTGTGGACGGCATGAAATCCATCTTCAAGTGCTCAGGCCCTGTGATCATTTACCCTTCGTCGGGAACCGGCGCATGGGAAGCGGCCTTGGTGAATGTGCTCTCACCAGGCGATAAGTGCGTGATGGTTGAAACAGGTCACTTCGCCAGTCTTTGGGCCCACTTAGCGCGGAAATTTGACTTGCAGCCTGAGGTCATTGAGACCGATTGGCGCCGTGGCGCTGATCCGAATGTCTTAGAGGATCGCCTCAGGGCGGACAGTGCTCACGAGATCAAGGCCGTGTGTGTGGTCCACAATGAAACCTCCACCGGTTGCACCTCCCGAATTGCCGAAATTCGCATGGCCATAGATGCGGTCGGGCACCCGGCTTTGCTCATGGTGGACACCATTTCCGGTCTCGCGTCAGCAGATTTCCGGTTTGACGAATGGGGCGTGGACGTTGCGGTCTCGGGCTCTCAAAAAGGCCTGATGCTGCCCCCGGGATTGAGTTTCAATGCGGTGAGCGAGAAGGCTTTGGCCGCTTCTGAGGGCTCCACGCTGGCCAAATCCTACTGGAGCTGGGGCGAAATGATCGCCGCCAACGCGTCCGGTTACTTCCCATACACCCCGGCAACCAACATGCTTTACGGGCTGGTGGAAGCCGTTTCCATGCTGCATGAGGAAGGGCTTGAGAATGTCTTCGCCCGCCACAAGCGTCATGGTGAGGCGACGCGGCGGGCCGTCCAATCTTGGGGACTTGAGGTGCAGTGCCAGGTCGAAGCCGAGTACTCGCCTGTCCTCACGGCCGTGCGGGTGCCCGATGGCCATGATGCGGATGCGCTGAGATCGGTCATCTTGAAAAACTTCGACATGTCGCTCGGCAACGGGTTGTCGAAGGTGCAAGGCAAGCTCTTCCGGATTGGCCATCTGGGAGACTTCAACGATCTGATGCTGGCGGCCACCTTGTCGGGCGTTGAGATGGGGCTCGACCTTGCGGGCGTGCCTCATCAGAGCGGCGGTGTTGCCCGCGCGCTGGATTACCTGAAGTCCACAGCCGGCGAGAATCCTTGGATGACGGATTAAGTGTGCTAAAATCGGCGTGAGGGGATTAGCCGGTAATCCAGGAGGACCTCATGTTTGAGTTGGACCGGTTCGTTGAAGAGTGCAAAAGCGCCTATGCCGAGGACAGCAGCCACAAGTCCGTCAGGGAAGTGATCGCTCGCGCGGTAGCTGATCCCGGCGATGTCATTCAAGACTTAGGCGAGCCGACTGTGGGCGGCGTTCACAAGCTCTATCATAGCCCCACGCTGACCATCTTGAATGTGGTCTGGGCACCACGCATGACGCTCCTTCCCCACAACCACAATATGTGGGCGGTGATTGGTGTTTACTCAGGGCGCGAAGACAACATCTTCTGGCGCCGTGTCGAAGACGAAGACGGGGCGCAGATTGAAGCGGCAGGTGCAAAGACCATGGCCCCGGGTATGGCCACCCCGCTTGGGCACGACATCATTCATTCGGTGACCAACCCGACGGATCTCTACACCGCTGCCCTCCATGTTTATGGCGGCGATTTTTATGATGCGCACAGGAGCGAGTGGGAGCCGGAGCACCTGACCGAGCGTCCGTTCGACTATGAGCAGAATACGCGGCGGTTTGAGATCGCCAACGAGGCAGCGCACCTTGCTTGAGGTCTCTCAGAGCCGGCTGAGGTAGGTGCTTGTGAGAGTGCAGGGCGCGGTTTCGTCAAGCAGGTAATCTGCCAGCTCATCGGCCACCACGGGCGCACGCAAGAAACCAGACCCTCCATGGCTGAGGCTATAGTAGACGCCGGGCGCCGCGCGGCTCTGCCCGAGCTTCAATGCGCCGTCGCCGGTGAGCGCACGGATGCCCACACGCATCTCCATCCGGTGCAAGTTCGCCACATCGGGCACGAACCGGCTGGCCGTCTCCAACAGGTCCGCTATCACGGTCTCCTCCACGGCGAGGGAAACCTGACCCTTTTCAGATGTGGGCCCCACAAGAAGGCGCCCGCCCGCGCGCGGGCAGATCACACCCTTTGAATGTTTCACCAAGCGGCTCACCAGCGGCCTTTTGGCATCGTCCGCAAGGTCCAACAGAACGCCGCGCACGGGTCGGCTCAGGGGAACGTCGTCCGGCAAGCCCTCTATATCATTGCGGCCCATGGCGCAGCATAGGACCACTTTGGCCGCCTGATGATCGCTCCGATCGGTCTGCACCGCCAGTCTCTGGCCGTCCGCATGAACGGACAGAACGCGCGTGGCTTGTGAAACCTCGCCGCCCATTTGGCGCAGCACGGTGGCCATGGCGCTGCAGAACTTCTGTGCATCAAGTGTTTGCACCTGGTTGAGGATGTATCCAGCGGTGATGTCCGCGGAGAGAGCCGGCTCTTGCGCGCGCGCCTCATCGCCGGTCAGCCAGGTAACTGGTGTGCCGGCAGTCTGCCTTTGCGCAAACTCCCGCTGCAGGCGGGGAAGGCCATCTTCGCGGGCGACGTGAATGAGGCCATCGGTGCGGTAATCGAGATCGGTGCCGGCGGCCTCAGCCACCTTGCGGGCATATGCGGACCAGCGTTTCAAGCTTTCCCACTCGATGGCTCTGAGGCCGCCGGTGCCGGTTCGGGGCTCAAGGTAAGCGGCCGCGGCCCCGGATGCGCCGGCGCCCACATGGCTCTGTTCCAGCACCAACACGGATTGGCCTTTGGCCAAGAGAGCCTCAGCCAGCGACAGGCCGGAAATGCCGGCGCCGATGATTATGATTGGCAGTTGACCCAAGCTGGTTTTTCCTGCTGCAACACTGTTCACGTTCAAGATGAGCTTATGCCCAATTGAGGCGCCCGCCGCCAGTGAGGAGCGTATTCCCGGTCATGCCCGATCACCCCTTGAGCTGGAGTGAGGGAGATGTTCCCTTCTCAGAGCGGTTTGCCGATCACTTCTACTCCGAAGCTGACGGGCGGGCGGAAACGGCATACGTTTTCCTGCAAGGCAACGATCTGCCCCAACGCTGGGGGATGCAGAGCGCGTTCACCATCGGCGAGCTCGGCTTTGGCACCGGGCTGAACTTCTTGGAAACCTGGCGCCAGTGGATTGCCGCGCGCTGCCCGAACGGCCGGCTCACCTTCGTGTCCTTTGAGGGCTATCCGCTTGCCCATAGCGAGATGGCAATCGCCTTGGCCAGGTGGCCGGATCTTCAGCCGCTGGCCATACGCCTTTTGGGCCAATGGGAAACACTCCAAATGGGCCTCAACAGCTGGCAGATGGACGAGCAGACCCGTCTGATTGTGATCCAGGCTGAGGTTTTGGAGGGTATGGCGGCCTGGGACGGGCAAGCCGATGCCTGGTATCTGGACGGCTTTGCCCCGGCGCGAAATCCTGAAATGTGGTCAGAGGCGCTGATGGGGGCGGTCGCGCGCCGTGCACGGCCTGGCGCAAGCTTTGCCAGCTATACCTCCGCGGGCTGGGTCAGGCGAAACCTGGAAGCGGCCGGCTTTGAGGTTGAGCGTGTGCCCGGTTTTGGCCGCAAGCGTCATATGATCAGAGGAACGAAACGCTAGGGCCCGGCTGATCTTGACGAAACGGTCAAAGAGGAGCAAAAGGACGCCCGTCCTATGACCTTAACCCCCAAGGGGCACTCCGCCCCACCACCCGCATCCGTGTGCGGGATTGGATAGGAGCCATATTATGCTGAACCTGACCTTCCCGGATGGGAACTCCCGAGATATTGAATCTGGATTGAGCGGCGCAGACGTTGCAGCTTCAATCTCCAAGTCGCTGGCCAAGAAGGCCGTGGCGATGAAGCTTAACGGCGAATTGTGCGATCTGTCAGACCCGATCACGCACGATGCGGCGATCGAGATCGTGACCCGCGATGACGAAGAAGCCTTGGAACTGATCCGCCACGATGCCGCTCACGTGATGGCTCAGGCCGTGCAGGAGCTTTTTCCCGGCACCCAAGTGACCATCGGTCCGGTGATCGAGAACGGATTTTACTACGACTTCGCCCGCAACGAGCCCTTCAGCCCGGAAGACTTTGACGCCATCGAGAAAAAGATGCGCGAGATCGTCCAGCGCAACGCACCCTTCACCAAGGAGTATTGGTCGCGCGAGAAGGCCAAAGAGGTGTTCTCCGAGAAGGGGGAGGCGTTCAAGGTTGAGCTGGTGGATGCGATCCCCGAAGGCGAGGATCTCAAGATTTACCACCAAGGTGACTGGTTTGACTTGTGCCGTGGGCCGCACATGCCGTCCACGGGCAAGATCGGCACGGCGTTTAAGCTGATGAAGGTGGCTGGCGCCTATTGGCGCGGCGACAGCAACAACCAGATGCTGACCCGCATCTACGGGACGGCGTGGGCCGATGACAAACAGCTCAAGGCCTATCTGCATGCACTGGAAGAAGCCGAGAAGCGCGACCACCGGAGGCTTGGGAGGGAAATGGATTTGTTCCACTTCCAGGAAGAAGCGCCGGGTTCTGTGTTCTGGCATCCAAAGGGCTGGACCTTGTTTCAAACGCTCATCTCTTACATGCGTCGGCGCCAGGAGCAGGCGGGCTATTTGGAGGTGAACTCTCCGGACATGATGGATCGCGCGCTCTGGGAACAGTCCGGTCACTGGGAGAAGTTCCGCGAAAACATGTTCACCACCGAGACGGAAGATGGCCGCACGTTCGCGTTCAAGCCCATGAACTGTCCGGGCCATGTCCAGATCTTCAAGCACGGATTGAAGAGCTATCGCGACCTGCCTCTGCTCATGGCGGAGTTCGGCAAGGTGCACCGGTATGAACCCTCTGGCGCGCTGCACGGGCTCATGCGCGTGCGCTCGTTCACCCAGGATGATGCGCACATTTTCTGCACCGAAGACCAGATCACTGAAGAGTGCGTTGTGGTGCACCAGTTAATGCTCTCGATCTATGAAGAGTTTGGATTTGAGAACGTGGTGATCAAATTTTCTGACCGTCCTGCAAAACGGGTGGGCTCAGACGAAGTTTGGGACCTTGCGGAAAAAGCACTTATGAATGCGGTCAAAGTGGCTGGCGGTGATGTGGAGTTCAATCCGGGCGAGGGTGCCTTTTACGGGCCCAAGCTGGAATATGTGCTGCGCGATGCGATCGGCCGTGACTGGCAATGCGGCACCCTGCAGGTAGACTTCAACATGCCGGGTCGGTTTGGCGCATTTTACATGGACTCAAACGGTGAAAAGGTAACACCGGTCATGTTGCACCGGGCCATGTTTGGCTCATTAGAACGCTTCACCGGCATCTTGATTGAACACCATGCCGGGCACTTTCCACTGTGGCTGGCACCGCTTCAGGTGATGGTCTGCCCAATCACGAGTGACGCCAACGACTATGCAATGGAAGTGTTGGATGAGTTCCGGGTGGCCGGGTTTCATGCAGAAGCGGATCTGCGCAACGAAAAGATCAACTACAAGGTGCGTGAGCACTCGGTAAGTAAGATTCCGGTGATCGTAGTGGTTGGGATGCGCGAAGTTGAGGAGCGTTCGGTGAACATTCGCCGCCTTGGATCCAAGCAACAAACCGCGATGAGCCTTGGTGATGCGCTGGTTTCTCTGCAAATCGAAGCAACGCCTCCAGACATGCGCTGAGAAAACTGAAACATTTCTGTCAAGGTTGTATTAAGCCAAGCTAAATGCCTTTGCGGTAGCTCTACGTCTCGATCAACACCGTGATCGCGTAAAGATCACGGGTCTTGTGAGTAGAGTGAGTAAGCGTGGGCCTCCAAGCTGTCCTTAATGTGCTGCCGGCAGAGCTGCGCGGCCGTGTGTCTGAATTGGCCAAGGGGGAAGGTGAGGCCGCACGGTCCGGGCGCAACGCGCTGGAAGTCTACGCCATCCGCGTCTTTTCCGCCGGCATTGCGTTTCTCTCGCACATCGTATTGGCGCGGTGGCTCGGGGCCCATGAATTCGGCATCTTCACCTATGTGTGGATCTGGGTGCTGGTGATCGGCAGCCTGTGCGCAATCGGGTTCGACACCACGGTCCTCCGCTTTGTGCAGGAGTATCAGACCAAGAAAGCATTCGATTACCTGCGCGGCTTCCTCATCTGCGGACGCATCGTGGCGTTCGGAATTGGAACCGTGAGCGCAGGGCTCGGGATCAGCTTGATCACCCTTTGGCCCGATGCCGTTGACCCGGTCTACCGCAATGCCCTGGTTTTGGCCTTGTGTTGTGTCCCGGCCTTTGCGCTTATGGATTACCTGGACGGCGTGGGCCGCTCTCAGTCCTGGATGCGGCTGGCGCTCATTCCGCCTTACATTCTGCGGCCGGTTCTGATCTTCGTCTTCTTCGCGCTGGCTGTGGCGGCGGGGTTTGATGTTCGCGGGGAAACGGCGGTCATGGCGGCCATCGCCGCCACATGGGGCGCGTGTCTGGTGCAATATCTGCTGCAGCGCCGCGCGCTGGCGAAAATCGTGCCGGCCGGCCCGCGCCGCTTCAAGGTTGGTTTCTGGGTTTCCGTTTCCGTGCCTTTGGTCATGATTGACGCATTTGAACTGTTGATGACCAATCTCGATACACTTCTGCTCCAGCTGTTTGTCTCTCCTGACCAAATCGCCATCTACTTCGCCGCTGCGCGCACCACGGCATTGATCGCGTTTGTTCAATTCGCCGTGACAGCTGCGTTCCTGCCCCGCATAGCAGCAGCCTTCGCCGAGAATGATTACAACACTCTGTCACACTGTCTGCGCACAGGCTGCAAGTGGACCTTCTGGCCGTCCTTGGCCGGCACATTGGTGCTCGTTGCCCTTGGAAAACCACTGCTTTGGCTGTTCGGGCCCGAGTTTACCGCCGGCTATGGTGCGCTGCTTATTTTGCTTGTGGGCGTTATGGCGCGGGCAGCCGCAGGGCCTTCGCAAGGGGTGCTTGTGCTCACGGGCCGTCAGAAGATGGCAGCGGGCATTTCGTTTGCCACTTTATTGGTGAATGCTGGCCTGAATCTTGCGTTGATCCCGTCATACGGCCTGCATGGCGCGGCGATTGCCACGTCGACAGCCTTCGCGTTGGAAGCCCTCGCGGCCATGTATGTGGCCCACAGAGTTATCCGCCAAACCGTTGAAAGAGAACAAAAAAGAGGCACTGATGAGCAGCTCGCTCTCTCATAGCCGGCAAGGTTGGCTCGTTCCGGATCTGCTGGATGCCGAGCGTAACGGAGCAGGGCCGGTGCAAACGGCGTCCTCCGCCAGCACGGAGGCAGCCTGGTGCCTGGAGCTCGACCAAACCATGCTGGTGCCGGCGCTGTCCGGGCGCGCTGATTGGCTGCGCCCGATTATCCGGCATATGGGCTCATCGCGCCTGCCAATTGTGATCGCCACCACCGCCCCTCAGCCAGGCGGGGCAGATAAGCTCACAGGCCGGTTTGCCTTTGAAAAAGTGAACTTTCGCTGGGCAGCGCCCATGCCGGTACTTCTGGACTGGCAAAACCCGCTGTTCCTGTCCGGTGCGCCCATGGTTTTGGCCCGCGATGGGGCAGGGTCTGCCTTCGCCTCGATGGTGCAAGCTGCAGGCGAGCAAGGAGCGCGAGCGGTGATCTTGAAAGAGGTCACCCTCAACGATGACATGATCGCGGCGCTGGAAAGCTCCGGTGTTGCGTGGTGTGCCACGGACACGGCCGAGCGGGCGGCGCTGGTGTGTGGTCAGCCTTATGATGAGTGGTTCTCTAACAATTTCAGCCGTAAGCGCCGCAAGGAATATCGGCGCTTGCACAACCGGTTGTCGGAAACCGGCACGCTTGTCTCCCATCGCTTCGAGCAGGGCGAGGACGCGCAGCCTTGGATCTCAGACTTCCTTGAGCTGGAAAGCAGCGGCTGGAAGGGGGATCGCGGTACGGCCATGGCGTGCGATCAGAAACAGCGCAGCGCGGTTACCGATGCTCTGCTCGGCCTGGCGCGAAGCGGCGATCTGTTGTTCTGGAAGCTGAGCCTCGATGAGCGGCCGATCGCCATGCTGTTTGCCATCAAGTGTGGCCACAGCGCAGGGCTCGGCAAAATCGCCTTTGATGAACGCCTCAGTGCCTATTCGCCCGGGGTCTTGCTGATCCTGGAGGCGACCCGCGATCTGCTGTCCACGCCCGGTATCACCATGGTGGATTCCCACGCCATTCCCGACCACCCCATGATCAACAATATCTGGCGCGACCGGGTACCCATCGCCGATCTCATGCTGGCAACTCCCGGCACGCCCAAAGGCCTCTTCACCCTGATGCGGCACGCTGAGGAAAAGCGGCAAGAGCTGCGCCAGCTCGCCAAGACCATGTATCACCGACACCTAAAGCGAGGAACCAAATGAGCCTTCTCACCCTGGATACCGCAAAAGCCAAGACCAACCTGCACCAGCACCCGTTTCAGCTCGATCACGCCCTGTCGGACCACCAGCTCTTCACGTTGGAGCGCCTGGTGGAGCTTGCGTCCAAAATGCCTCGCGACAAGATTGAGTACAACTCAGGCAAGGTGGCCATTAACCAGGATCCCGACAGCACGCCCCAGGTCAACCTGGAGCCGGCTCAGGTGGTCCGTGAGATTGAAACCTGCGGCGCCTGGCTGGTGATCAAGAACGTGGAGAGCGAGCCGGCGTATCGGGACTTGTTGGCGGAGTTTATCGGCGAACTGGCTGAGGCGTCCGGCCTGGACGCTGAGCTGTTTGAGGACCTTCAAGGATTCATCTTCATCTCCTCTGCTGGTTCAACCACACCGTTCCATATCGATGCTGAAGAGAACATTCTGGTGCAGATCTCCGGCGACAAGAAAGTGCATGTGTTTGAGAACGAAGACCGCTCTCTGGTGAGCGAAGGGGAGATGGAAATCTCGCCAGACGGCCACCGCAACATGCACTATCAGCCCTCCCACGAAGAGCGCGCCGCTGTGTTCAACCTGAAAGAAGGCGACGCGGTCCATATCCCCTACATGCAACCTCATTGGGTGGGCACGGGCGAACGCTATTGCATCTCCATGGCCATGACCTGGAAGACGCCGGAGGTTAGGCGCCTCAACAAGATCCGCTTTATGAACGGCACCCTGCGCCGCTATGGCTGGGTGCAGAACCCGCCGGGGCACTCGGCCTTGGCCGATGGCGCCAAGGTGCTGATGCACGATCTCGCGCGCGCCGTGCTGGACCCGATCCGGCGCTCAGAGAAAGCGCGGCGCTGGCTGCGTGGGCTCATTTACGGGCGCAAGGCCAACTATTACTACGAGGCCGGCCACAAGGCTTAAGCGCGTCACCCTTCCGCGCCCTTGCGAACGCGAGGGTGGGGGGACCGAATATGGCCCTAAGAACCGCCTGGTTTCAAAGCGCGGCCCTTGCCTACGGCCTCGCGCCCGAAGCGCGAACGCACCTTGTCCATGGCCCGCTCCACATCCGCGCGCTTTGCCGCGCCAGGGTCCAGGAGACTGACCGGGTCAGCCAGGGCTTCAGAACACAAGCCGGAAATGCCTATACCTAGAAGCCGGAAGGGTGTGCCGCCCGCTTCGCGCTCCAACAGGGGCCGGGCGGCTTTGAACATGACATCGGCCAGCTGGGTGGGCTCAGCCAGCTTGCGGTTTCGGGTGAGGATCTGGAACCGCGCCGTTTTCAGTTTCAAGACCACGGTGTGCCCGGCGAGGCCGGCTTTCTTCGCGCGTTGGGACACCCGTTCCGCCTGGCTCCATAACTTGCGCTCCAGCTCCTTGAAGTCCGTGACGTCCACGTTGAACGTGGTTTCCGAAGAGATGCTCTTTGCGCCGCCGCGGCTGTCCACCGTCCGGCTGTCTTCCCCGCGCGAGAGGTGGTAGAGCCGTGACCCCATGGACCCGTAGCGCTTCATGAGATCGGGCTTTTCCATGACCTGAAGTTGGTTGACGCTGCGAATGCCATCCTTGGCGAGCTTTTTTTGCATGGCCTTGCCCACGCCCCAGATCTTGGAGACCGGCAAGGCCGCCAGGATCGCCTTGGTCTCCTCAACCCCGATGATGGAAAAGCCGCGGGGCTTGTCGAAGTCAGAGGCCAGCTTTGCCAGAAACTTGTTGTGTGACAATCCAATAGAAACTGTGATGCCGATTTCATCTTCGATGGTCTTGGCGAGTTTCGCCAAGGTTATGGCTGCCGGCGCATGGTGCAAACGCTCAGTGCCGGTGAGATCCATGAACGCCTCGTCGATGGAGAGCGGTTCCACCAGCGGGGTGAGCTGGCGCATGAGATCGCGCACCTCGCGGCCCACCTTGGTGTATTTCTCCATATTGGGCCGGATCACCGTGGCCTCTGGACAGGCTTTCAACGCCTTGAACATGGGCTGGGCGGAACCTACGCCGCGGATGCGGGCAATGTAGCAGGCGGTTGAGACGACACCCCGGCGTCCGCCGCCGATGATCACCGGCTTGTCTCTCAGTTCCGGATTGTCGCGTTTTTCCACCGCCGCATAAAAGGCATCGCAGTCCAGATGGGCGATCGTCAAGGCGTTGAGCTCCGCATGGCGCAGGACGCGCGGCATGTGGCAGGCGCGGCAGCGCTTGTCGGACGGCGCGGCCGGCGTGAAACAGTCGCGGCAAAATCCGGGGAGCTGATCCGTCTGGGTCATGTTGGCTCTAACTTATGCCGCTTGAGGGTTGCCTTGCAATCAGATGCCGACCTGGCTGCTGACACCTGTTACCAGAGCCAGGCCGCACCGCGCACCCCGGAGGCATCACCATGCTGGGGCGGGAGGACCTTTGTGGTCACATGATCGGAGAAGATGAAGGGCACCATTAAGTCCGGCAGGTCTTCATAAAGGTGTGGCATGTTTGACAGGCCGCCGCCCAGAACGATCACCTCGGGATCCAAGAGGTTGCACACGGCAGCCAGCGCGCGGCCCAACCGTCCGGCATGGCGCTGAAGCGTGGCGCGGCTGGCCGCGTTCCCGTTCCCGGCGCGCTCCACGATCTCTTCACCTTTCAGCGTTTCGCCCGTGACCACCAGATGGTCGCGGGCGAGGCCCGAGCCGGAAAGCCAGGTCTCCTGACAGCCCCGCAAGCCGCACCAGCATTGGGGGCCGGGCACCTCCGTCTCATCAGGCCAGGGCAGTGGGTTGTGGCCCCATTCCCCGCCAATGCCGTTTGCGCCGTTCACCACCTCGCCCCCAACCACCACGCCGCCGCCGCACCCGGTGCCGATGATGACGCCGAATACAGAGCTCGCGCCTTGGCCAGCGCCATCGGTGGCCTCAGACAGGGCGAAACAGTTGGCATCGTTGGCGAGACGCACCTTGCGGCCGAGGGCAGCTTTCGCATCACGCGCCAACGGCTTGCCGTTCATCCAGACTGAGTTTGCGTTGCGCAAAAGCCCGGTTGTGGGCGAGATGGAGCCCGGCGTGCCTATGCCCACTGTGGTGGAGGCGCCGGTGACCTGCTCGGCCTCCTCAACCAGATCACACAGCGCGGACAAGGTGGCTTGGTAGTCCGGTGCGGGTGTCGGGATGCGCTTTTCAAACAGGGTTTGGCCGTTTTGACCCAGCACCACGATTTCGATCTTCGTGCCGCCCAGATCAATTCCGGTACGTGGGCTTTCTGCCACCGGTCCTAGCCCTTTTGGGAGATGGCCTGGTGGATATGCTTGTGGCCATCCTCCCAATTGTCGACGCTGGCGATAATTCCATTGAGATCAGGCAGATGCTGGCGAAACCGGTGGTCTTGCATAAAGTGCAGGATATGAACTTCAGGCGCGTGGGTTGCCACGGAGTTGACATTGCTGGGGGTGTCATCGATGAACACGATCTCCGCGCTCATTTGCTCGCTCAGATGCTTCACCGTGGGCCCCTTGGGGCCTGAGTTGGAAACCACCGGAAAGTGGATGCCGTGACCGGACAGGTTCTTGATCCGGTCGAGCCTGTAGGCGTCGGGCATGTTGGTGAGCATGATCACCTGGGCATTCTCAGCCAGGGCGTCCAGGGCCTCATCGGCCCCGTCAATCAGCTCCAAATGGCCGGTCTTTTCGCTGAAAAACTGCTCCAGCATGCCGCCCACCTTTGAGCCGGGCAGGGGATCATGGCCGCCGGCATATTTGATGTTGCCGTTAAGGGCAAAGCTGGCGGGATCCAGCCAGAGGCCGTTTTCACCCAAAAACATTTCTAAGCCGCGTAAAAAATGCACCACCACCTCATCCACATCACACACGATGAGGGGCTGGTCTGCGTTCAGGTTGAGCTCTTGCAGTTGCTCGGTGGTCACCGGATTGATCATTGGGGCTCCTGGGCGCCGGGCAGGGCGCGCCTGGCGTTCTGTGCGTCTTCAACACCTATGCCCTGTGATTCGGCGAACAGGAACAAGAGGCTCTCATCGCTGAGCAGATAATCCACCACTCCGGCCAAAAACTGGGGATCAGTGGCATTCTGGCGCAAGCTTTCCGGACCAACCCCCGAAATGGCCAAAAACCGGCCCAATCGCTCCGGATCTGAGGCCAGGAAGCCAAGGGCGTTGATGGCCAGGATTTCTGCGGATTTTTGCTCCACGGTGTGTGCCTTGCGGTTTATGGCCCTAAGAAGTGGCGAGATTAATCAGATCGTTACCAAATACCGCTCTAATCGTCGATGACCAAGAAACGGAATCGACGTAAAGAATGTCGGGACGCCGTGTAGAGCGCCGCTCGGGGGGACGCCGCAAGCTACAAGAAATGCGTCCCCTGTAACAAAAGACGCGTCAGATATACGCGGGAGTGGGCCTTTGTCGAAGACGGTCCTCATTGTTGAAGACAACGAGCTGAACATGAAACTGTTTCATGATCTGCTGGAAGCTCACGGCTACTCCACATTGCAAACCTATGACGGCCTGGCTGCCCTCGACATGGCACGCGAGCACCGTCCTGACCTCATTCTGATGGACATTCAGCTGCCGGAAGTCTCCGGCCTGGAAGTGACCAAGTGGCTGAAAGAGGATGAAGGCTTGCGGGAGATTCCGGTGATTGCGGTCACTGCGTTCGCCATGAAGGGCGATGAAGAGAAGATCAGGGAAGGCGGCTGCGAGGCCTATATTTCAAAACCGATTTCGGTGACGCACTTCCT
>JBCDDQ010000101.1:0-15542 GCA_039180225.1 Pseudomonadota bacterium | reverse complement strand
CGATCAGGCTGTAATTGCCGTCTTCATAGCCGGTCTGGAAACGGCGGAGCAGAAGCACCTCGCCGGGGCGGTCTAAGATCAGGTGCACCTCGCCGATCATCTTGAAACGCTCGGTCATAATTCGCCCTATTGCAAATCATCAGACTTGTGCCAAATTAGACGTCTTGTTCAACAACTGAAAGGAGGTGATCTGATGTCTAGTGAGAATTCTTTGGGTCTGACCCATCATGGCAAACTGGCTTGGGTGTTGGAGCAGCCTCTGGCGCTTAAGTGATTTTGCAATTTACGTGATTGGGATTGATCCAATCTCACGGAAGGGGCCGCCACGCGCGGCCCCTTTTGATTTGCGCATCCTTGCGAACGCGAGGGCCCATAGCTCGCACCTTGCCCTTGGCTAAGAAGGTCCTCGCGTTCGCAAGGACGCGGGGTTAACTCCGCGCGTTCACCGCCGAAACACATGCAGCTTGTTGCCATCCAAATCCCGGCAATAGGCGCCGTAATAGCCTTCTGAGTAATCCCGCGGTCCGGGCGGCCCTTCGTCCGCCCCGCCCAAGCGGGTCACCGCCTTGTAAAAGGCCCGCACGCCTTCTTCATCTTCCGTGGTAAACATCACCTGAACCCCGTTGCCCACGCTCGCCGGCTTACCGTCAAACGGCAGCAAGACCCAGAATTCGTTGGGTCCGCCCGGCCTGCCATAGCCGATCTCGCGCGGCACGGTGACCTGGCGCTCAAGACCAACCGTGGCCAGCACCTCGTCATAGAAGGCCCCTGCCCGCTCCAGATCGTTCGTTCCCACGCAAACCCCTGCCAGCATGACCCGCTCTCCTTCTTCACCGCCCGTTGGCAAACCAGCGCCAATCGGGCATTATCGCCCCGTCAGCGCAAAGAGGTTCCCATGATTGCCGAGACCCTTCAAGAGCTTGTAGCCCCCATTGAAAGCGGGGCCTCCATCGCCCTGCCGCCCACGCGCAGCGGACCGGCCATGGCCGCCACCCGCGCGCTTATTGAGGCGGGCGCTAAAGACCTGCATCTGATCGCCATTCCCACCTCAGGCCTTCAGGCCGATCTGCTGATTGGCGCAGGTCGCGTCGCCACCATGGAAAGCGCCGGCGTCACGCTGGATGAATTCGGTCAGGCGCCCCGCTTTGTGGACGCGGTCAAACAGGGGGCGCTGAGGCTGAAGGACACCACCTGCCCGGCCCTCGTCTCCGCGCTGCAAGCGGGCGAGAAGGGCATCCCGTTCATCCCTATGCGCGGGCTGATCGGCTCTGACCTTCTAAGGCACCGGGAAGACTATCAGGTGATCGACAACCCGTTCGCAAGTTCCGGCGACCCCATCGTCGTGCTGCCGGCCATCGTCCCGGACTTTGCCCTCTTCCACGCCCCTCTTGCTGATCGGCACGGCAATGTTTGGATCGGCAAGGCGCGCGAGCTCATGACCATGGCCCATGCGGCCCGGCATACGCTGGTGAGCGCAGAGGAAATCGTGGACGAAGACCTGATGGCCGATCCCTTAAGGTCACCCGCCACCATCCCGGCCCACTACGTGACCAGGATCGCCCAAGCCGAGCGCGGCTGCTGGCCGCTTGGCCTTGCCGGCTGCTACGACCTCGATGCAGAGGCCATGAGCGCTTATGCCCAGATGGCCAGAACGGCCGAGGGCTTTGCCCGGTTCCTGAAAGACGGACCTGAGCCCGCCCATCAGGTGGCCGCTGAGTAGATGGATTACAGTTCTGAAGAGTTGCTGATCTGCGTGATCGCGCGGCTTCTCAAGGGCGTCGACCACATCGCCGTGGGCGTTTCCTCGCCCATCCCAGGCTCTGCCGCCCTGCTTCAGCGCTCTCTGTCGGACGGGGCCACCCGGGTCACGGTGCTCAACAGCCTCCAGCTGCAGGCCCTCAACGACGGGGTCACCGAGCTCTTTGACATGGCGGCCCAGGGGCGGATCGGCGCCTTTTTCCTCTCCGGCGGGCAGATCGACGGCTCAGGCAACATCAACCTCGTCGGCATTGGGGATTACCCGCAAATGAAGGTGCGCTGGTCGGGCTCCTTCGGCTCGGCCCTGCTCTACTACCTGGTGCCCAAGGTCATATTGTTCCGCGACGAGCACACGCGGCGCACCATGGTGGAAAAGGTCGATTTCATCAGCGCGCCCGGCACCAGTGCCGAGGGGGTGCATCGGCCGGGCGGGCCCCATGCGCTTGTGACAAACCTTTGCGTCTTTGCCTTTAACCGGCAAGAGGCCCGCTTCCGCCTGGAAACCATCCACCCCGGCCACAGCCTGGAGGAGGTGCGCGATAACACGGGCTTTGCCTTTGACTGCCCAGACCATGTGCCCGAAACCCCGGCGCCGGAGCCGGAGCGCCTCGCCCTCCTGCGCGGCCCTCTCGCTGTAGAGGTGGCCGATCCTTATCCAAAGTTCGCCGCCCGGGTTTGGGGTGTGTGAACATGAAAACCCGACACCGTCATTCCCGCGAAAGCGGGAACCCCGGAGCCACACACACTGGGCCCCGGATATTTTGCTGGCGCAAAAGTACTGGGTGACGAGAGAGAGGCGGAAGGTACGTTGCCATGCGTTGTTTGATCCAAAGGGTCTCCTCGGCCGATGTGAAGGTGGATGGCGAGACCGTGGGCGAGATCGGCCCCGGTCTGATGATCCTCGTCTGCGCCATGCAGGGCGATGAGGAAGCCCAGGCCGCCCAGCTCGCCAAGAAGGCGGTGAACCTGCGCATCTTCTCCGACGAAAACGGCAAGATGAACCGGTCCCTCCTGGATATCGGCGGCGAAGCTCTGGTGGTCAGCCAGTTCACCCTCGCTGCCGACACCTCGCGCGGCAACCGGCCCGGCTTCTCCAGCGCCGCCCCGCCGGCTGAAGGCGAAGCGCTTTACGAGCGGTTCGCCGATCTGGTGGCCGACTATGGCGTAACCATTGCCAAGGGCCGCTTTGGAGCTGACATGAAGGTGACGCTCACCAACGATGGCCCGATCACAATCTGGCTGGAAACGTGAGGTTTCCGAGAGGAAGAATGGAGGCTGGGCCAGGATTTGAACCTGGATTTCCGGATTTGCACTCCGGCGCAGTGACGTTTTGCTACCCAGCCTCACGGTGCTCACAAAACCGTGAGCACCTGCCTGAAGTGATAGTTCGACGAGGTTATCACTTCGTGAACAGAACATTTTCTCAAACTCTGATCCCAAAGCTCGCAATCATGTGATGGCCTCGTGTGCCATGCTCTGTGCCATAGAGGCGCGATGACGCGTTTTCTCGCCATAGGTCTTGCCGTCCTGGTGTTTGTCGCTGAAGCGGTCGCTGAAAGCCGGCACGTGCTCAAGGGCCGCATTATCCGCGCGCTCGCCATAGAGCCCGGCAATCCGGACCACATCCTGGTGGGCCAGAAAGCCGGCAAGCCCGGCAGCGGCCTGGTGTTCAAGAGCCTGGACGGCGGCAAATCCTGGCGCACCCAGAACGGCAATGCCCCACTGGCCCCGGCGGCAGCGGATGTGCAGGCGGTGGCCGCGCTCTCCAGAACCGCCCTATTGGCCGGCACCTGGAAGTATGGGGCCTTCGCCTCCCGCAATGGCGGGGGCACATTTGCAGCGCTCGCCGGAGCACTTGGCACAGATGTACGCGATTTTGCACTCAGCGGCGGAACGGCTTATGCCGCAACGGCCACGAAGGGCGTCTTTGAAAGCCGGGACAACGGCATAAGCTGGACGCGCATTGGTGGCCGGGCCCTGCCGTTCCTCTGGTCGCTCACTTCGGGCCCGGACGCACTCTATGCCAGCTCGCCGCAGGAAGGCGTCTTCGCGCTTCAAGACGGAGCGTGGCAGCACATCTTCGATCAAGACAAGATCTACGCCGCCGCGGCCCCGGCGGAACCTGAAGGCGAGATCGCGCTCGCCGGGGAAACGGGCCTATATCTCGGCCGCGGCGGAAACTGGCGCAAACTGGTAACCGGTGAGAAATTTGCCGAGGTTCTCGCGGCCCCCAACGGCGCCCTGTTGGCCGGTTCTTGGCAAGACGGTCTGGCGGTGATCACGCCTAGCGGCAAGGTGAGCAGACGCATTTTGCGGGGCAAAGCCGTTATACACCTAAAGATTGCAGGCTCATTCCTCTATGCCGGAACCTGGGGTGATGGCCTGCACATTCTTCCGCTCTCCGAAATTCTGCCAAAAACCCCTTGAAGTCCAACCATTTTCCCGTGTGTTATCAGGCAAACACAACTGGCCGGTGGCGCACTTTAAAGCTTCCCTAACCTTGAACAAAGATCACCCTAGGTTGTTTACGCTCCGCTTTACCGGGCTCTGTTAGCTTCCGCTCCAATAGGTTGGGCCGTGGGAGGCGTTGAGAGCATGGAAGTTCGCGACAGGCAGCATCAGAGGATCGTTCTTCTGGTCGCCCTCATCATTGTCATTTCCTCCGTCAGTTTGTGGCGCGAGCTTGCCGGTCTGATGCAGACGGGCTTTACGCTGACAATCACCGGCGGTCTGGTGAACGGACTGGTTAGCGCCGGTATCATCGGCATGATCTCCCTGGCCGCGTTCTTCTTCTGGCGCTCCTCGCAGGACACCAAATCCTATTCGGAATTGGTGTATTACGACGAGCTGACGGGTCTTCCCAACAAGCGCCAGTTCGACCATCGCCTGCAGCAGGAGCTGGACCGCTGCAAACGCCACGGCGGGCTGATGGCCACCATGTATTTCGATTTGGACCAGTTCAAAGCCATTAACGATTGCTACGGCCACTCCGCCGGCGATGCGGCAATCCAGCAGTTTGGCGAGCGGATCAAGCATGAGGTGCGCAACGAGGATGTGGTGGCCCGCCTTTCCGGCGACGAGTTTGCCGCCCTGATCACTGAGCTGCGCACGCCCAGCGACATTGTGGTGCTGTCCGAACGGATCATTGCGGCCATGCGCAAGCCCATCCTTTTTAACGGCAAGACGATCTATGTGGGGGTCTCCATCGGCGGCGCCATCATTGAGAACGGCGACATCAATGCAGGCGAAGCCATGCGCCAGGCCGACTTTGCCCTGCTCCAGGCCAAGAACAACGGACGCAACCAGCTGCAGCTCTTCGATCCGGAAATGGCTGAGGCCATCAGCCTGAAGAAGCGCATGGAAGCGGACCTGCGCGAGGCCATCGACAATAACCGGTTGCACCTGGCCTACCAGCCGCAGGTGACCCAGGACGGCAAGACGATCTTGGGCGTGGAAGCGCTGGTGCGCTGGACCCATCCTGAGATGGGTGCCGTGCCGCCCTCCACCTTCATTCCCATTGCTGAGGAAACCGGACTGATCGACACGCTTGGCGAAAAGATCCTGCGCCAGGCCTGTCTTGACATCCGCGAGATGGAAGACACCAAGCTGGCCGTGAACGTCTCGCCGGTGCAGTTCCGCCAGGACAGCTTCGTGGACGTGGTGCGCGATATCCTGACAGAAACCGATTTCCCGCCCAACGGCCTGGAGCTGGAAATCTCTGAGGGTATCTTCATCTCAAGTCCCGAAAAGGCCACCACCACCATTAAGAAACTGCGCGATTTGGGCGTGCGGATTGCTTTGGATGATTTCGGAACGGGCTATGCCACCTTGTCTTACCTGCGCGAGTTCAAGCTCGATCGCATTAAGATCGACCGCTCCTTCGTGAAGGATATGGAAAAGTCGGCCGATGCTCAGCAGCTGGTCTCCACCATGATTGAGCTGGGCAGCGGCTTGGGTCTGTCCGTCACGGTGGAGGGCGTGGAGAACGCCGAACAGCGCGATCTGTTGTTCGACAGCGGCTGTGATGCCCTGCAAGGCTTCCATTTCTCCAAGCCGCTCCCCATGGACGAGCTGCGCACGCTGGATCTGAGCTCTGAGGACGAACCGCCTGTCAGCTCCCGCAAGATGGCCATGGCCAGTTAGTCCGGGTGACAAACCGGCTTGGTTGTGCCATTCTCGGGGTCTTAGTCCGAAAGACAGGAACCCCTGCTCATGACTATTCGCATGATGATTGCCGGCCTTCTCATCGCTGCTCCAGCGCTTGCCGGAACGGCCTATGCAGGCTCTGACGTGGCCAAGCCCGCCGCCGTCAGCACGCCGCAAAGCACACCGGCCCCTTCGGCCACCGAACCGAACGCCACCCCGTTGCCCTCGTCCATCGACCAGGGCTATGAGAGCGGCTATCCCGGCGGTTGCCCGTTCGGCCACGAGAAGACCAAGTCAGCAGCCACATCATAGGCTGAGACCTGGTCTGCCCGCGATTTGGCGGGCCCGCTCAATTCCAGTTTTGCGTTTGCCGCGCCCTTAAGGGTGCTGGACAGGTTTTATGCGGCTGTCCCATCTCCTGGGAAAGCCTGTCCGGCCTAAGCGATTTGATGCTACATGGTGAACCCAGCGCCAAACTAAGGGACACCATGACCAAGTTCGAAAAGTCCTTCACCCAGCAGGAAGCCATTCCGGACGATGCCATCGAGGCGGCGGTTGAGGTCCTGCGTTCCGGCCGCCTGCACCGCTACAATGTGCTGCCTGGTGAGGCCTCTGAAGCTGAAAAGCTGGAGGCGGAGTTTGCCGCCTATATGGGCGTTCCCTACTGTCTGGCCTGCACCTCAGGCGGATATGCGATCCACATTGGCCTGCGCAGCGTTGGCGTGAAGCCGGGCGATCTTGTGCTCTCCAACGCCTTCACCCTGGCGCCCGTGCCAGGGGCCATTGAAGCTGCCGGGGCGAAACCGGTTCTGGTGGAAACCGGGGAAGACTACTGCATCGACCTGGCAGACCTTGACGCCAAGGCGGCCTCCAGCGGCGCGCGCACTCTGCTGCTCTCCCATATGCGCGGGCATATTGTGGATATGGATCAGATCATGGAGATCTGCGCCCGCCATCAGCTCACCCTGGTGGAAGACTGTGCCCACACCATGGGCGCGGACTGGCATGGCCGCAAGAGCGGCACCTTCGGCAAGGTGGCGTGTTTTTCCACCCAAACCTATAAACACGTGAACTCCGGCGAAGGCGGCTTCCTGATCACGGAAGATGCGGAGGTGATCGCGCGGGCCACAATCTATTCAGGCTCCTACATGCTCTACGAGCGCCATGGGGCAGGTCCTGAGGCAGAGGTGTTCGATGGCCTGCGCCTGGAGGTCCCCAACATGAGCGGGCGCATGGACAATCTGCGCGCCGCCATCTTGCGCCCGCAGTTGGCGCACCTGGATCAGCAATGCACGCGCTGGAACCGGCTCTACCATGTGCTGGAAGAGGGTCTGCGCAACCACCCCCATATCAGACTGCCGGAACGCTCCGAGAAAGAGGGCTATGTGGCAAGCTCCATCCAGTTCGCATTGCCCGCGTTTTCACCTGAGCAGTTCCAGGATCTGCTGAAGCGCTGTTTTGAGCGCGGCGTGGAGCTGAAATGGTTCGGCAATCCGGTGCCCAACGGCTACACCAGCCGCTATGACAGCTGGCGCTATCTAGAGGTGCCCGATCTGCCGCGCACCATCGAAGTGCTCTCCACCATGTGCGACATGCGCATTCCGCTGACCTTTGATGAGGACGATTGCCGAACCATTGCCGAGGTGATCTCCACCACCGCGCGCGAGGTCGCCGAAGCGGCTTAAGTGCGCACCTGAACTGCCGATAATGAGGTGTCTCCATGACCATGCGACCCGATCCCACGTTTCACGCCACCGCAGAGCTCGCCATGGAGGCGCCGGCAGAAGACTATGCTTACATGCTCATGCTGAGCCCCGACTTCTCTCAGCCGGATGCGTTGGCCGTGGTGGACGTGAACGCGGGCTCGGAGGATTTCGGCAGGATTGTCCACACGGTCACCATGCCGAACAGGGGCGATGAGTTTCACCATTTTGGCTGGAACGCCTGCTCTTCAGCGCTGTCCCCGCTCACCGGCCACACATTCCTGGAGCGGCGCTTTCTGATCATTCCCGGTTTGCGCTCGTCGCGGATCTACATCATCGACACCTTTCCCTCGCCCACAAAGGCAAGGATCCACAAGATCATCGAGCCGGAAACTCTGTTCCGCAAAACCGGCTATTCCCGGCCGCACACCATCCATTGCGGCCCGGACGGTATCTACGTCTCCACCCTTGGCGGCGGCGGGGAAGATGGCACCAAGGGTCCTCCCGGCATCTTTCTGATGGACTGCGAAACGTTCGACATTATCGGCCGCTGGGAGATCGACCGCGGCGCCCAGGACAAACATTACGATTTCTGGTGGAACCTGCCGCGCGACTACATGGTGTCCAGCGAATGGTGCCTGCCGCCGCAGTTCGAAAACGGTATCGTTCCAGAGGACTTACTGGCCAACAAATACGGCCACAGCCTGCATTTCTGGGATCTGACCGCCCGCAAGAACGTGCAAACCATCGATCTGGGCGCCAATCATCAAATGGCTCTTGAGGTGCGACCGGCCCATGATCCGGCGAAGGAGTATGGCTTCGTTGGTGTGGTGGTGGACACCACGAACCTGGAAGGCTCCATCTGGACCTGGTGGCGCGAGGGCGGCACGTTCCGCTGCGAGAAGACGGCAACCATCCCGCCTGAGCCCGCGGCCAAGGAGGACCTGCCGCCGCTGCTCCAAGGTTTTGAGGCCGTGCCACCCCTGGTGACCGACATTGACCTCTCCCTCGATGACCGGTTCCTTTATGTCTCGTGTTGGGGCACCGGAGAGTTGCGCCAGTACGATGTATCGGACCCCCACAACCCGAAGCTCGCCGGCTCCGTCCATATTGGCGGCATCACCCGCAAAACCAAACACCCCAGCGGCGGCGATTATCGCGGCGGACCGCAAATGGTGGAGATCAGCCGAGACGGCAAACGGGTCTATTGGACCAACTCGCTCTACTCCACCTGGGATGATCAGTTCTATCCGGACGGTGTGCCCGGGGCGATGGTCAAGGCCGATGTGGGCGCAAATGGCGGGATCACCCTTGATCCGAACTTCTGGGTCGAATTTCCCGACGGCTACCGGTCCCACCAGATCCGCCTGGAGGGAGGAGACTGCTCAACGGATTCGTTCTGCTATCCCTCCATCACCAAGTCCAGAACACCCAGTGGCGGGCCGCAAAAGTCAAGTTCCATCGTTGGCAGTGCCTTTGGTGTCTAAACCGCGAGACAACTTGATCCAGATCATGGCGCCGTCCGGCCGATTTGCGATGCTGCGTGCATCAGATCAAAACGGTAAGGACCCCCATGAATCACCGTCACCGCAAAGTGCTGCACGCCTTCTTCGCCCATCCGCTCAACGCCAACATCCATGTGCGTGATGCTGAGAACCTGTTTGGCGAGCTTGGCGCGGAAGTATCTCACACAAAGTCCGGCCGCCTGCATGTGGCGCTCAATGGCCACTCGGCCAACTTCCCGGTGCCTCACCACAGCTTTCCCAAAGGCGAGGTGATGCAGATCCGCAAGTTTCTGGAAGCCTGCGGCGTCGATCCAGAGCGCGACTACCCGCTGTAGCACCGATAAGCTGATCAGGAGCCAAAGATGCGCGCACGCGAGGTCATGACGTCGCCCGTGGTCACCACTACGGCCGATGCCGCCATCACCGAAATTGTGGACCTTATGCTCACTCATCAGATCTCCGCTCTGCCCGTGGTGGACGAAGAGGACCGGCTGGTGGGCATTGTGTCAGAGGGCGATCTTATCCAGCGCGATGAAATCGGCACCCTGCCCCATCGTTCCTGGTGGCTCTCTGCGCTGGGCACCAAAGCCCAGTTGGCCGATGAGTTCATCAAGTCTCACGGCACGTCGGCCAGCTCGGTCATGACCGTGGACGTGGCCACCGCCTCCCCCGACACGCCTTTGGCGGAGATTGCGGAGATCCTGGAGCGCAAGCGGGTCAAACGCGTGCCCATCTTGGAAGAGGGCAAGCTGGTGGGCATTGTCAGCCGGGCAAACCTGCTCCAGGCGCTCGCACTCCAGCGCGGCGCGGCGGAAGACACACCCAGCGTGGAAGACAGGGCCCTGCGTGAGCGCTTCCTTCAGACGGTAAAGCACGAGCCCTGGACCACCGGCGCTCATCTGAACGTGATCGTCAAGCAGGGCGTGCTCTATCTCTGGGGCAAGGTCCGCTCACAGAAGGAACGCGAGGCGCTGCTCTTGGCAGCAAGACAGACGCCTGGCGTTCTAGATGTGGTGGACCATACGGACCGCAGCGTGACGGTTTACTAGGCCGGGCCCTCGCCCGATTTGATCTCACCCTCGTCCGCGACGGGCATATAGAGATCGCCGCCTTGGCGGTATTTCTCTGCCATGGCCGCCATGCCCTCTTTCTGCGCCTCGGTCCGGATATCATGCGAGATCCTCATGGAGCAGAATTTGGGTCCGCACATCGAGCAGAAATGCGCCGTCTTGTGCGCTTCCTTCGGCAAGGTCTGATCATGGAAATCCCGGGCTGTGTCCGGATCCAATGACAGATTGAACTGATCTTCCCAACGGAATTCGAACCTGGCGCGCGACAGCGCATCGTCGCGGATTTGAGCTGCAGGATGCCCCTTTGCCAGATCCGCGGCGTGGGCGGCAATCTTGTAGGTGATCACACCGGTCTTCACATCATCGCGGTCAGGCAACCCCAGATGCTCCTTAGGCGTCACATAGCAGAGCATGGCCGTCCCGTACCAGCCGATCATGGCCGCGCCGATGCCGGACGTGATATGATCGTAGCCCGGTGCGATGTCTGTTGTGAGCGGGCCGAGCGTGTAGAACGGCGCTTCACCGCAGGTCTCAAGCTGCTTGTCCATATTGTGCTTGATCTTGTGCATCGGCACGTGGCCCGGTCCTTCGATCATCACCTGGCAATCCTTGGCCCAGGCGATCTGCGTGAGCTCACCCAGGGTCTCCAGTTCAGCAAACTGCGCTGCATCATTGGCATCTGCGATCGAACCCGGGCGCAAGCCATCGCCGAGCGAGAAGCTCACATCATAGGCACGGCAGATGTCGCAGATCTCTTCAAAGTGCTCGTAGAGAAAGCTCTCCTTGTGATGGTGCAGGCACCATTTGGCCATAATGGACCCGCCGCGCGAGACGATGCCGGTGACCCGGTCCACCGTGAGCGGAATGTGGTGCAGCCTGACGCCGGCATGAATGGTGAAGTAGTCCACCCCCTGCTCTGCCTGCTCGATCAGGGTGTCCCGATAGGCTTCCCAGGTCAGATCTTCTGCGATCCCGTTGACTTTCTCCAGCGCCTGATAGATCGGCACGGTGCCGATCGGAATAGGCGCGTTGCGGATGATCCACTCCCGGGTGTTGTGGATGTTGCGCCCGGTGGACAGATCCATCACCGTGTCCGCCCCCCAGCGGATCGACCAGACCATCTTGTCCACTTCCTCAGCCATGGAAGAGGTCACGGCCGAGGTACCCATATTGGCATTGATCTTCACCAGGAAGTTGCGCCCGATAATCATCGGCTCTGCTTCGGGATGATTGATGTTGGCCGGAATAATCGCGCGGCCGGCGGCGACCTCGTCGCGCACGAATTCCGCGGTCACGTGGTCCGGGACCTGCGCGCCCCAGCCCTCACCATCGCGCTCGGCGCCACTGCGCGCTGCGTCACGCCCCAGATTCTCCCGGATAGCGATGAACTCCATTTCCGGTGTCACGATCCCGGCGCGGGCATACGCCAGCTGGGTGACCGCTTTGCCGCCCGAAGCGCGTAGAGGTTTCGGTTTCACCGGAAAGGCAGGGGTCATGCGCTCTTCACTGACAAAGCCATTATCGGCTGCGGTAACCTCGCGCCCGTCATACGCCTCCACATCGCCCCGGCCCAAAATCCACGCGCGGCGCAGGGCAGGAAGACCTTTGGAGATATCGGTTTCAATAGTCTCGTCCGTGTAGGGGCCCGATGAATCGTAAACCGTCACGGCGGGCTCGCCGGAGGTGGGATGGAGCTCGATCTTGCGCATGGGCACACGCAGGCTCGTGTGGACTTTGCCGGGCACGTAGATCTTGCGCGATGCCGGGAGCGGTCCGTCTGTTACAGTTGGGGTAAGAGCGTTCATCAAAATCTCCTCAAGTTGCGTTCACTGAGAGACCTTGTTGATTGTGCAGATGAGAAACGGGCTTTAGATACCAAAAAGCCTGATGTGGCATGATAGGCGGGATGCGCCGCGGCCGTGTTCTTCCTCCGCCAGTATCAACTGGGTCAGGTTCAAAGGGTCACTGCGCCGCACGCTTAAGCCATAAACCTAAGGTGCCATCAGCCTCTCAGTCTCTTGAGCGAGACTCCCCTGACAGGTCTGGTTGTGCATGATTCAGTCAGCAGCTGTCAAACGCTGCCGGGCAGTTGTGAACACTCAGAGCGGTTGTTCGGCCAGGGCGGGCGAACTCTACCCGCCGGTCACGCTCATGTGGCGCGACACGGCCGGCGTCTTGGTGTTCCGGTCGATGACGAAGTCGTGGCCTTTGGGTTTGCGCCCAATCGCTTCATCGATGGCCCGGTTCAACAGCTCATTGCCGCTGGACGCGCGCATGGGCGCGCGCAGGTCAGCGGCGTCGTCCTGGCCCAGGCACATATAGAGCGTGCCCGTGCAGGTGAGCCGGACCCGGTTGCAGCTCTCGCAGAAATTATGGGTCATCGGCGTGATGAAACCAATGCGTCCGCCGGTTTCCTTCACCTCCATATAGCGTGCAGGACCGCCTGTTTTGTAAGGAATGTCTTCAAGTGTCCAGCGCTCACGCAAATCGGCCCGAACCATGGAAAGCGGCAAGTACTGATCGGTACGGTCTTCATCGATCTCGCCGAGCGGCATGGTTTCGATCAACGTAAGATCCATCCCATCGTGATGGCACCATTGCATCATGTCGTCGATCTCATGAGCGTTGACGCCCTTCAGCGCCACCATGTTGATCTTCACATGAAGACCCGCCTTACGGGCCGCCGCAATGCCGGCTTCCACCTTGGCCAGATCGCCCCAGCGGGTGATCTCGTGGAACTTCTCCGCATCGCGGGTGTCCAGCGACACATTCACCCGGCGCACCCCGCAATCGTAAAGTTCATCGGCAAAGCGGGTCAGCTGCGAGCCGTTGGTGGTCAGCGTGAGCTCTTCCAGAGCGCCGGTGTCCAGATGCCGCGACAGAGAGCCGATCATCGACATGATGTTCTTGCGCACCAGGGGCTCACCCCCGGTCAGCCGCAGCTTCTTCACGCCTTTTTCGATGAAGGCCGTACACACGCGGTCCAACTCTTCCAGGCTCAGCACATCGCGCTTGGGCAGGAAGGTCATGTGTTCCGACATGCAGTAAACGCAGCGGAAGTCGCAGCGATCAGTAACGGAGACCCGCAGATAGGTCACAGCGCGACCGAAAGGATCAATCATCGGCGCGGCTTGCTTTAGGCCGTCAACCAATACCGGTTCTGGCATGCTGTCTGATGTGGTGCTCACTGGCCGCGCCCTATCGTTGTTTATTTTCGTGAATATAAGGGTTGCCGGCCATGCTTACAATCGCAACACGGCAGTTCTCAAGGCTTCAGTTTAGAATTGTTCCACATTATGGAAACGTGAATCGGTTCCGCTTGCCATCAGGGCTCAATCGGCGCACACTCCACATTGGAATCGTTCGAAAGTTCGGGAAACGTCCAAGAAGACCTGAAAAATCAGGCAGATAACAAAAAAGAAGTTTGGTGGATGCCTGCTTTAGAAGCAGCAAAGACGCAACTGTTGGATGAAGATGTGCTGCGCGCGCAACTTTACCGACTGCTCGCGCTCTATCTTCAAGCCCCTCCGAAACAAGGGGAATTGGATTTAGCCGCTCAGTTGAACGGCGACGACAGCCCATTGGGCGCGGCGATCGCCACGGTGGCAAAGATTGCGGGCAAATGCGAAGAGCCCGCCTTGAAGCAGGAATATAACGATCTCTTCATTGGCATGGGGCGCGGCGAGCTTTTGCCCTATGCATCCTACTATCTCACAGGATTTTTGAACGAGAAGCCCCTGGCCAAGCTGCGCGGCGACATGGCCGAGCTCGGCATCAAGCGCGCCGAACACATCAAAGAGCCTGAGGACCATGCGGGTGCCCTGTGCGAAATGATGGCCGGCCTCATCGAGCGCGACTTCGGCGATGGCACCCTGGACGGGCAAAGAGACTTTTTCAACAAGCATTTGAGCGCCTGGATCCGGCATTTCTTTACCGATCTGGAGAACGCCAAATCATCTGTGTTTTACGCCGCCCTCGGCACCGTGGGGAAAGCCTTCATGGAGATCGAAGAAGCTGCTTTCCAGATGAGCTGATGGAGGCGTGACGCGTTTCCGGCCAGGGCTGCAGACCCGGCCAGAAAGCAATAATGAGAGTGCCTACTGAAGGCACCGAAGTAGGGAGTACATAGACTTAAGCTTAAGCAACGCGGCTGATCGGATACGACACGCCGCATAAAGGAGGAAACCGAGATGTCTGACACTGATGTCAAGTCTGGACGCCGTGACTTCTTGAAATTGGCCGGAGTGGCCGCCGTGACCGGCGGGACCGCATTGGCTGCTCAAGGAAGCGATGTCGAGGCTGCTGAAGTCGGTCAGGATGCTGGCGGGTATCGGGAAACCGAGCACGTGCGCACCTACTACGACTCTGCCCGGTTTTAAAACCAGGAGAGCCTAACTGACTTTACCCGATCCCCGAACAAATGGGGATTTTCCGAGGTCTCATACGACCTCACTATCTGAGGAGATAAACATGCTTAGGAAGAAGACAGGTGGGGTGGCGATAGGCCCCCGTTTGTCATCGGCCCTAACGGAGCTCACCGGCGGCGCGATTGACCGTCGTACGTTCTTGAAGAGGTCGGGCCTTGCCATCGGTGGTTTGGCTGCGGCGTCGACTTTGAAGAACGGCATGGTGACCAAGGCCGAGGCAGCGTCTGCCGCAGGCGCAGTGGAAATCAAAAAGTCCATCTGCACCCACTGCTCGGTAGGCTGCACAGTGCTTGCCGAAGTTCAAGGCGGCGTCTGGATCGGGCAAGAGCCCGGTTATGACAGCCCGTTCAACCTGGGCGCCCACTGCGCCAAAGGTGCAGCGGTGCGAGAGCACGCCCACGGCGAGCGCCGGCTGAAGTATCCAACCAAGCTGGTAGACGGCAAGTGGACCCGGATGTCCTGGGACGATGCGATCAACGAGATCGGCGACAAACTTATGTCGATCCGTGAAAGCGCAGGTCAAGATTCGGTATACTGGCTCGGCTCTGCCAAGCACAACAATGAACAGGCCTACCTGTTCCGCAAGATGTACGCCTTCTGGGGCACCAACAACGGTGACCACCAGGCCCGTATCTGTCACTCCACCACTGTGGCCGGTGTTGCAAACACCTGGGGCTATGGTGCGATGACAAACAGCTACAACGACATCCACAAATCCAAGGCGATCTTCATCATCGGGGGCAACCCAGCTGAAGCGCACCCGGTGTCGTTGCTGCACGTGCTGAAGGCCAAAGAAGAAAATGCCGCTCCGCTGATCGTCTGCGACCCGCGCTACACGCGCACGGCCGCCAAGGCGTCGGAGTATGTCCGGTTCCGGCCGGGCACAGACGTTGCCCTGGTTTGGGGCATCCTGTGGCACATCTTCGAGAACGG
>JBCDDQ010000100.1:0-15608 GCA_039180225.1 Pseudomonadota bacterium | reverse complement strand
TGGCCGTTGAAATCTTCGGACACTGGGAAGCCCGCCTGTGCGCCACTCTCGATATAGGCTTCAAAGATGGGGTTTGGGTAATCGCCCCGGATCACGCCAACCGGCCCATTGTCACCGCGATAGGCGTTGGCCCCTTCGCGGCGGCGCTCCAGCTTCTTGAAGTAAGGCAACACCTCGCAATAGGCCCAGCCCGGCAAACCCTGACGCTGCCAGTTGTCATAATCAGACGCATGGCCCCGGATCCACACCATGCCATTGATCGAGGACGACCCGCCCAGCACCCGGCCACGCGGCCAGAACAGGGTGCGCCCGTTAAGCTCCGGTTCCGGGTCGGTCTCGTAGGCCCAGTTGAACCGGGTGCCGCGCAGCGGGTAGGTGAGGGCGGCCGGCATGGAAAGCTGCCAGCTGCCATCTTGAGGGCCCGCCTCCACCAGCAGCACCTGGCAAGCGGCATCGGCGCTCAACCGGTTGGCCAGCACGGCCCCGGCCGAACCTGCACCCACGATAATATAGTCGTAGCCGCCAGAAAGTTTCTTATTGGAGGAGGCGAGGCCAAACATATAGACTTCCACATCTCAACACCGGCCAACTATCTGGCCATCCTGCAATAAGTCAACGCAAATTGGAGCGCCCATGGAACTTGGTTTGTTTTCGCTTCTGCCTCAACGCGACATATCTGTGGGCGCCGGTGAGGTCTATGCCGACACCATCGATATGGTGCGCATGGCCGAGGAGATCGGCTTTGACGTGGCCTGGCTGGCCGAACATCATTTCGGCAATTACAGCATGTGCCCGTCTCCTCTTGTGCTGGCCTCGCATCTGGCGGGCCTCACCAGCCGGATCCATATTGGCCCGGCCGTTCTGGTTCTGCCGCTGTATCATCCCATGCGGGTGCTCGGCGAGCTGGGCATGGTGGACCAGCTCTCCGGCGGTCGGCTCATCGTCGGCTTCGGGTCGGGCTACCAGGACTTTGAGTTCAATCGGTTCGGGGTGCCACTGGAAGAGAATTGGGCCGTCACTCACGAGATCATGGACATTCTGGAAATGGCGTTCGACCATGGACGGGTTGAGTATCAGGGGCAGTATTTTCAGATCCCCGAGACCCATGTGGCCGTGCCCATGGTGCAGACCTCGCCGCGGGTCATCATTGCGGGCAATCAGGCTGAATACCTCTACCGGGCCGCGCGACGCGGCTATCAGCCCATCATCACCGTGGGCCCGCAGCCCGTTGAGGCGCAGCTTGCCGTGCGCTCCCATGTGGCCAAGCATTATGCCGAAGAGGGCATAAGCGATGACACTCTGCCGCTCGCCATCAGCCGGATGATCCACGTAACGGACAGCAAGGACGACGCGCGCGATGCGGCGGAGCGGGTCTTGTACACCGCCCGTTTGGTGATGTCGTTCCGCGGGCGGTACGAGCAACTGGAAGGCATCGAGGTCCAGCCCATTCCCTTTGCCGAAGAGCCCACGCTGGAGGAGATCATTGCAAACATGCCAATCGGCAGCCCTGAACGCGTGGCCGAACAGATCGTCACCGAGATCAAGGCCAATCGCCCCGCACACTATGCGGTGTTCGCCCAGTTTGGCGGTTTGAGCGGTGAGCGGGCGCGGCGCTCTTTGGAGCGGTTCGGCACAGAAGTGATCCCGTTGATCGACAAGGAATTGGGCGGCATCAAAGCATTTGGGCCAAGCTCAAGGCCATTGGCGGCATGAAGGGAGCGGGCATGGACGGCATGAATATCGTGCTTGCCGGCGGCAGCGGCGGGCTCGGCGCCAAGGTGGCCGAGCTGGCCGCGGAGCGCGGCGCGGCGGGCATCGGGATCATTGATGTGAATATGACCGGTGCGCTGGATGTCTTGAAGACGTGCAAAGATTTCGGCTCCGAAACGGCTATCGCCATTGCCGACATCAGCTTGTCGGAGGGGGCACACGGCGCCTTTGAGGAGCTGGCCGGCAGCCTGGGGCGGATCGACACCCTGGTGAACCTTGCAGCCATCTATCCGCGAAAGGCTTTGCTGGAGATTACCGATGATGACTGGGATGCTGAGAACGCGCTCAACATAAAAGGCACCTATCATCTGATGGTGGCTGCGGTGAAGCATATGAAACAGCATGTGAACCCGCCCAACATCGCCGGGCGCATCGTCAACATTTCTTCTGTGGACGCCTTTAAGGCCCATCCGCAGAATGCGCACTATGCCGCCACAAAAGCGGCCGTGGTGAGCCTTACCAGATCTTTCGCTCACGAATTTGCCGCAGACCAGATCCTGGTGAACTCCGTGGCGCCGGCTGGCATAGCCACAGAGAAAGCCAAGGCAGCCGGATTCCTCGGCGAGTTGGCGGCCGCGAACCCGCTGGGCCGGGCTGCCGAACCATCCGAGATGGCGGAATGGGTCCTGATGGCGGGTGGTTCGCGCAACACCTATATGACCGGAGAGAACATCATCGTCTCCGGCGGCTACATCTACGCTTAAGGGAGGCAGGAGAGATGTTGGACCAGGACCGCGAGATTTTCGATGTGGCAGACCACACCGAACACGTGACCTTCCAGAGAACCGACCGGCCCACGGCCACCGGCTACCGTCTGCCCATGATCGTGCATGACCGCCTGGCTTTCAGCCCGGAGGAATATGTGCGCCGTTACGATGTGATCCAGGCGGCCATGGCCCGGGACGGCCTGGACGCCCTGCTCGTGCGCGGGCCGGAGAACATCACCTATCTCAGTGGCTATGAAACGCCGGGCTACTACAAGTATCATTGCGTGGTGGTGCCCAAGGATGGCGAGCCGGTGTTTCTGGTGCGGGATTTTGAATGGATCAACTCGCCGGAGTTCGCCTGGAGCACGAAGATCGCGAAAGTGTTCGACTGGGACCACCCGCCCGCTGTGACGGTGAATGTCCTCCGCCAGTTGGGTTTGAGCGAGGGCAAGCGCATCGGAGTAGAGAAGCAGGGCTTCTTTTATACGGTCGATGAGCATGAAACTCTGCTGCGCGATTTGCCGGGCAACGACTATGTGGATGCCACGCAAATCCTCTGGGATGCCCGTATGATCAAGTCAGCCGAAGAGATCGGGGTCATGCGCAAGTCTGCGCGGCTGGTGGACATGGCCATGTACGCAGGCTGGGAGGCCGCTGAACCGGGGGTCAGCGCCGACCAGGTGGGGGCGATTGTCAACAAAACGCTTTTGGAGAACGGCGGCGAGTATATGGGCCTGCCTCCGTTCATCCTGGCCGGTGAGCGCACCTGCCTTCCGCATCAAACAGGCGGGGCCAACGCGCTGGCCAAGGATGATCTCATGTATTTTGAAATCTCCGCCTCCAAACACCGCTACACGGCCGCCTTGATGCGCACGATCTTCATCGGCACGCCGACCGATGAGTGGCGCCGCGCGGCTGATGCGGTCATCGGCGCGGTTGCCGCGGCCATGGACACCATCAAACCGGGGGCAACGCCCCACGAGGCGGACACCGCTGCCCGGGCCGTGACCCAGCGGGCCGGCTTCGGAGAGTATCACCGCAACCGGCTCGGCTACTCCATCGGCGTCAGTTATCCGCCCGATTGGGGCGAGGGTGAGATCATCTCGCTGCGCCAAGAAGAACATCGGCCTCTGCAGCCCGGTATGACGTTTCACATGCCGCCGCTTTGCCTGAAGTACCGCGAGTATGGCATCGGTTTTTCAGAATCGATCGTGGTCACCGAGGCGGGCTGCGAGAAGCTCTCTGAGATCCCGTGCGAGATGGTGATCAAGAGCTAGGGGGACGTGCATATGGCGCAATCAAAGCTGAATTTCTTAACGGCCGGCGAGGGTGAGGGCACACCCGTGCTGCTGGTGCACGGCTACACCGGAGACAGTCAGTCCTGGCGCCTGGTGGCCCCGCTTTTGGCCGAAGGACGCAGAGTTTACTCCATAGACCTGCCCTGCCACGGCACCTCGCCTGTTACCGCGCCGGAGAGCTTCTCTCACTTTGTGGAGATGATCGCAGACGCCCTTTCTGCGGAGGGGCTCGACCGGTTTCATCTGGTGGGCCATTCGCTTGGTGGTGCCGTGGCCTTCGCCTTGTCTGAGGTGCTGGCCGGGAAAGTGCAATCGCTCACCGCAGTGGCCCCGGCAGGTCTCGCCCCTGAAGTGGATGGGTGGTTCATCGAGGAATACGTCACCGCCACCGCCCCGGAGGAGATCAAGGTGTGGCTCCAGCGCATTGTCGGGCGGTCTTTCATGCTTCCGGATGGTCTTGCCGAATTGATCGCCGAAAAGCGCACCGATCCAGAGCGGATCCAAGCGCAGCTTGCAATAGGCCGCCTGTTCTTCCCAGCCGGTGTTCAGAACATTGATGTAACCGAGCAGATGAACAAGGTCTCCGTGCCGGCGAAGATCATCTGGGGGAAACAGGACAGTCTCATTCCCTGGCAACACGCGCTGACGGCTCCGCCGCAGATCGGACTTCACTTCCTGGCAGAGGTGGGCCACATGCCACCCCTAGAGGCCCCACAAGCCATCAATAACATAATCGGCGAGGCGATCGCGACCGCCGAGGTCTAAGCCGCCCATCAGGCCTGCAGAATGGGGCGCCATTTTTCGCGAGGCAGATGAACCGTGTCTCCCGGACGGTGTGGGTCCAGAAGGAAAGACTGCAGCATGTCCCGCTCTTGCACCCGGTGTATCCGGAGCTTCTTGAGCGCCAGTGCTGCCACGCACTTGGCCAGCGCGAGCGGGCCCCGGGTCGCGGTGGACCGCGGTTCGACCCCCAATAGCCGGCGCATCAGCCCATTGGCATAATAAACGCCATATTTGCGTTCGGCGGCTGGCGTGAAATAATCGGTGGTGATGGAGACATTCAGCCCGTCCAGATTGTCCACCCGGTGCGGCGCATTCTGCGGCCAGCTGACCGCATCGCCTGGGGCCAGATCGATAACGCGCGCCTCGGCGTCCCAGGCAGGATCGTAGGCGATTTCTTCCTCGCTTTCTCTCAGAACCACGCCTTCCAACACCTGATCCGGCAGGTGTTCAGGGTTCTCGGCATCATAGAGCCAGAAACGCTTGCGTCCACGTACATGCCACAAGGCCACCATCGGGATGTCGGCATGGTAAAGCACGCGCGCACCCGGAGACGAGATCAGCAGGCTGGAAGTCCTGCGGCGCGAAGCACAATTGGGGTTGCGCGCCTCAATGTCATCGAACGCCCCGTTCACCAGAGCCTCATACTCTGGCGCCACCAGATCCAGCCGGCGCAAACACAGCCACAGACGGCCTTCGCGCACAGCCTGCAGCACAAAGGCGCCGGATGCTCCATTCAGATCCCCATTGTGCCATTCCAGTCCACCTGTGGACTGTGTGGTGGTGGTGATCATGTAGTATTCGCGTGGATACCGGTCGATCAGCTCGGCCAGCTTTTCGTCACTAAACAGGCCGCTGTCGGCAAAATCGTGCCGGCACTGGGAAAGCCCTTGCCCAAAGGACTGCTCCTGGCCGTCTTCAAAGGTTAATCGCCCCCGCTCACGTAATCCAGCTGCGCTCATGGCCGCCTCCGTACGACAGAAGATGTTGCCTGCTCACGTAATTCTCACAAATTCGTGAGCCGACTCTTCCGTGCAAGGAGTATGCCAGCAACTACGGTTCCCCGTCGCCGATCTCTTCCTTGCGCCGGGCCACATAGGCCTCCAGCTCTTCTGAGCGGTCTTCGGCAAGGGCGGGTTGCTGATATTCGCTCAAGGCCTGCTGCCAGAGCTCTGTGGCGCGTTCTGTAGCGGTTTTCGAGCCGGCCAACTGCCAGTTCTCGTGATTTTGCCAATCGCTGAGCAGCGGCTCATGGAACGCGGTGCGGTAGCGCTGCATGGTGTGGTCGCAGCCGAAAAAGTGCCCGCCGGGCCCCACCTCATCGATCGCCTCGAGCGCAAACTCGTCGTCCGAAAAGGAGACCGGTTCAAAGAACTTGGCCATCATCTGGAGCATTTCCACATCCACGATGAACTTTTCATAGGAGGCCACCAGGCCGCCTTCCATCCATCCGGCGGCGTGATAAATCAGGTTGCCATGGCACAGACAGGCGCTCCACAGGGCCATCTGCGTTTCATATGTCGCCTGGGCATCCACAATATTGGACGCATTACACGCGCTGGTGCGATGAGGCAGGTTATACCGGCGGGCAAGCTGCCCTCCGGCAAGGTTTGCCCAGGTGTTCTCTGGCGTTCCAAAGGCCGGCGCGCCAGAGCGCATGTCCACATTTGAGGTAAAACTGCCATAGACAACCGGCGCCCCCGGGTTGGCGGATTGGATCAGGGCGATGGTCAGCAAGGCTTCCGCGTTCTGCTGGGCCAAGGCGGCCGGCACGGTCACCGGTGTCATGGCGCCCATCAGGGTGAAGGGTGTGACGATCACAGCCTGGCCCAGCTCAGCCAACGTCGTGGCGGCATCCGACATTTCTTCATCCAGCAATCTGGGCGAGTTGACGGAGATATTGGTGATGGCGCTGGGTGAGGCGGCCAGCTCCTCCAGGCTGAGGCCCCGAGCGATGGCCAGCATCTGGGCAGCATCGCGCACGCGCCCACTGCCAATGGACATGCTGGAGAACACCTTGTCATTGTATGTGATGCACGCCAGGTAGGTGTCCAGGTGGCGCGTATTCACAGGCAGATCCACCGGCGCGATGGTTTGGTTGCCGTAGAACGTGATGATGTTGAAGCACTGCGCCAGCTTCACCAGCTCGCAATAGTCGGAGAAATTTCCCTGGCGCCGGCCACGCACCATGTCATGCACGTTGGGCGGGCCGGACACCATGCCGAAATTCAGCGTGTTGCCGCCCAACTCCAGCGCATGGTTCGGATTACGCGGGGTGAGGGTGAATTTGGCCGGGGCCTTCGACACAAGGTCCATCACCAGAGCGCGGTCCATCTTGACCATCTGCTCGCCATCATCCACCTCCGCCCCGGCTGCGGCCAAACGCCTGCGTGCATCTGCGCTCAGAACCTTCAGGCCCTGCTCTTCCAGAATGCGCATGGACATATGATGGATCTTCTCCAACTGATCCTCAGACATGGGATCAAGCGGGGGGAACTTGTTGCGGATCACGCTGTAGGGTCGTTGACGCTCAAGCAGGCTGGTGGACGTTGCGTCCCGGGAGGTCTCCCGCCGGGAGGAGGATCTGCGTCGCCGCGTGCGGTCAGACATGCCAGTGGTACGCCTTCGTTTGTTTGCGCCGCTCACTCTATTCGGCTCATCAGAGGAGTTTGCCCATCAAACGGACGCGTTGCCAACAAAAACGACATGGCCATGGGTCACGTTTTTCACCGTGGATGGACGCCACTTTCCGCATAAGCCTTTCTTGTCGCCTGAGAAAAGCCGGACTACACTTTTAGCAAGCCGCGCGTGGACGTGGGCAAAAGGGAGAGCGGGATGAAAGTTTTGATTACCGGCGGCATGGGATTTATCGGTCAGAGGCTGGCGGCCGAACTGCTGGAACGGGGCAGCTTGACGGGTTCTGGCGGCGGGCAAACAGAGATCGATGAGATCGTTCTCTTCGATCAAGCCAAGCCGAAGACGCGGCCTGGCTGGTGCACCGACAAGGTCAAGATTGAAGCGGGCGACATTTCCGACAAGGCAACGGTGGACGCGCTGTTCGACCGAGACGACATGTCGGTGTTCCATCTGGCGTCCGTGGTCTCCGGCGGCGGGGAGAAGGATTTCAACCTGGCGCTCCGGGTCAATCTCAATGGGGGTTTGCACATTTTTGAAGCCACCCGGGCTTTGAATGGTCTTCCGCGCCTTGTGTTTTCCAGCACTCTTGCGGTTTATGGCGGTGACGGCATGCCCGACAATGTGGGCGATTTCACGAAGCAGAACCCGCAAACCACCTACGGCATCACGAAAGCGGCTTGCGAGCTGTTGGTAAATGATTACACGCGCAAAGGCTTCTTCGACGGCCGCACCGCGCGCCTGCCGACTGTGATCATCCGGCCAGGCAAGCCCAACGCCGCGGCCTCTTCCTTCGTTTCAGGCCTCTTCCGTGAGCCATTGAACGGCGAGCCAATGGTGCTGCCGGTGCCCACGGATACGGTGATGCCGGTGATCGGGTATAAGTCCATCGTGGCCTGCCTCATCGCCCTGCATGAGCTAGAAGGTGCGCGTTTGGGGCGGGACAGGGCGGTTCTGCTGCCCTCTCACACGGTCACCGTCCAGGAGATGATTGAAGCGTTGAAACGGGTCGCGCGCGGACGCGAGCTCGGCGAGATCACTGTGGACGTGGACCCGTTCATTGAGGAGATCGTGCAAAGCTGGCCCACCGACACCTATTTTGACCGCGCGTCCATGCTGGATCTGCCATTGGAGAAAAGTCTGGATGAGATCGTCAAATGCTATATTGACGACTATGTGGATGGAGATTGGGGCGCCTGAGGGTGACGCGAACGCATCAACGGATGCCGTTTGTGTTCTTTGCACCGAGGCTCGGGTGAGATTATCCTGCGGCATTCAACTTGTTTTGGGTGGAGCCCAGCTATGAATATGTTTGATGCCAAACATCTGGAACAGGTCCGCGAGCCGGTTGCCAATGCCCGCGGCCTTCCAAACGCGTTCTACGCAGACGCCGACGTGTTCGACGCGGAAAAACGCGCACTGTTCGCCGCCAACTGGGCCTGCATCGGCTTTGCCAGCGATGTGCCCAATGCGGGCGACGTCAAACCGATTGAGTTCCTGGGGCAGCCCTATGTGATCGTGCGCGGCAAGGATGGCGCGGTGCGGGTGTTTGAAAATGTCTGCCGCCACCGGGGCATGATTCTCATTGACAAGCCGACCCGCACAAATGGCATCATCCGGTGTCCCTATCATTCTTGGTGCTATGGGCTCGACGGCAGCCTGCGCACCACGCCCCATGTGGGCGGGCCGGGCCATAACCGCCACGATGCGCTGAAACGCGACGATTTGGGTCTCAACGAAATCCGCTCTCATGTGTGGATGGAGATGGTGTTTGTGAACCTGACGGGCCGGGCCGACACTTTTGAACGCTATGCCGGCGCTCTGGTGGAGCGCTGGGCGGAGTTTTCCAGCCGCCCCTTGCACCATGGCGGGCCCACATCATCCTTCAAGCTTGAGGTCTCCTGTAACTGGAAGCTGGCGGTGGAGAATTACTGTGAAAGCTACCACCTGCCTTGGATTCACCCGGGTCTCAATAGCTATTCGCGCCTGGAAGACCATTACAACATCGTGGAGCCGGGCAAGTTCTCAGGCCAGGGCACGGTGGTCTACAATCCCACTCTTGAAGACGGCGGCAAATCGTTCAGTGATTTTGATGGCCTGAGCAGCAAATGGGACACGGGCGCGGAGTATATCGCTCTCTTCCCCAACGTGCTGCTGGGGGTTCACCGCGACCACACCTTCGCCATCATGCTTGAGCCCAAGTCCCATGATCGGACGGTGGAGCATATCGAGATCTTCTACACCTCTGAAGAAGATGCCGGGCCTGAAATGGAAACCCTGCGCCGGCGGAACTCCGCCCAGTGGAAAGAGATCTTCGTTGAAGACATCTTCGTGGTGGAGGGCATGCAGAAGGGGCGCAGTGCGACCCGCTTTGACGGAGGCAAGTTCTCGCCGGTGATGGACGAAGCCACCCATTGCTTCCACCATTGGGCTGCATCCCAGTTCGATCGGGAAGGGGCTTAAGGGCGCGGCTCTGAAGGTGCGTTGGCGTCAGGCCGCTCTGGCGTCTGTGAGCACGGCCTCCAAGGCGTCCAGCAGCTGGTCCTTGTGGTACGGCTTCATCAAGAGGCTGTCGCCGATTTGCTCGATCTGTTCAGCGGGCAACACGCTTTGAGGGTAGCCGGAGGCGTGGATCACTTTCAGATCAGGATTGAGCGCGCATGCGGCCTGGGACAAATCCAGCCCGTTCATGCCGCCCGGCATCACAATATCGGTGAACAGCAGATCGATGTCTGGCTGCTCCTGAAGAATGCCCATGGCGATGATGCCGTCTTCGGCCTCCAACACACGGTAGCCAAAGCTCTTCAGGAAGCCCACAGCCACTTTGCGAACATCCTCCTGATCCTCCACCACCAACACGGTCTTCGGTGACGGCTCCTCCGCCTTGGGATCGGCCTCAACGGTGCCGGTGAGCGGATCCACGTCGATGCGCGGCAGATAGAGTTTTATCGCGGTGCCTTGGCCCACTTCGCTTGCCACATCAATGTGACCTCCGGATTGACGAATGAAGCCATAGGCCATGGACAGCCCGAGGCCCGAGGCCTGTGCGCTGTCTTTGGTGGTAAAGAAGGGCTCCAGCACATTCTCCAGCATATCAGCCGGGATACCCGATCCGGTGTCTTCCACCGTGATCAGCACGTAATGGCCGGGTGTCACATCCTGGTGGCGCGCCGCATAGGTGTCGTTCAGATAAACCGACCGCGTCTGCACCGTAAGACACCCACCGTTGGGCATCGCATCGCGGCAGTTGATCGCCAGGTTCAACAGCGCCGATTCCAGCTGCGACAAGTCCACGGAGATGGCCGCATCCACCTCCATCAGATCCGGCCTGAACTGGATGGTTTCGCCCACTGTGCGCTGAAAGATGCTGCTCATGGCCTTGATCATCTGGTTGATCTGGACCGTTTCAGGCTCAAGTGACTGCCGTCTGGAGAAGGCGAGCAGTTGTTTGGTCAGCTCAACGCCGCGCCCGGCCGCTTCAAGCGCCTCTTGCGCGCATGATTGCGAGGCATCCGTGCCGAGCTCGTCTTGCACCAGCTGCAGGTTGCCAATGATCACCTGCAACAGATTGTTGAAATCGTGCGCGATGCCGCCGGTCAGTTGGCCTATGGCCTCCATCTTGCGCGCGTTCTTCAGGCGCTCTTCGGTCTTCCGCCGCAAAGTGAGATCGACAATCTGAACCACAAAGTGGGCGACAATACCGCTCGTGTCCCGAACAATGGAGATGCTGGTGAGGCCCCAGACAACATCACTGTCGCGGCAGGGGAACCTCAGCTCCATCTGGGCCGATTCCAGCTCACCGGCCAATATGCGGCCCACATTGTTCAACAAGGTTGGCCGGTCGGTCGGATCCACAAGATCCTGCAGGTTTTCCCGCTTCAGGCTCATCTCATCGTTGCGAAGCAAGGTGCACAACACCGGATTGACGGCCATCAGGCGCCCGTCCGGAGAGGCAAGCGCCATACCGTGGCCGGCTGCGTCGAAAGAGCCGCGGAAGCGCTCTTCGCTCTGACGCAACGCAGCTTCGGTGGCCTTTTCCCGGGTCACGTCCTGCATCATCACGATGGTGTTGATCACGCGCCCGTCCTCGTCGAACTCGCCCAGACACGACATCAGGCCGCTGCGCCGGGCCCCGTTCTTCAACACGCACGTGACGTTCACATTCCGGCACACACCCGATCTGAAGAAGTCGGGATAGACCGTTTCAACCAGATATCTGTGAGATTCCGACGTCAGCAGCGCGCGCACATGCAGGCTTGAGAGCTCAGGAGCGTCATATCCCCAAAACTCCAGCCATCTGCGGTTGGCCCCGGTGATGTACCCGTGGCCATTCACCGACATGATCATTGCGGGCAGTTCGTGCACCAAACGCTCGCAATGATGCAGTGCGTCGGTTGAGACAGTACTCGCCGAAGGTTCAGGCTGCGCCGTGCTCACGCAAGCCCGCACCAACGGCGAAATCTCCGTTCGCGCCGTCATCGCAAAACTCCATCCCTTCCCCATTAGGGATCTAAGTTCTGCTATAAAGGTAAACTTCCGGTTTCACGAAGCCCAAAAAGTGAAGGAATCCCTTACGTTACGGCAATGCCAAAAAGGGGAAGCCTGTTCCCCTCATTGGGCGTTGTTCCTTTCGCGTCGCAACTTACGCTGGGTGAGCTTGCGCTGGTAGCGCCCCTGCACCAGATCGACCACCACAAGCACGAAGATGACAAAGTAGAACGTGCTCTTTGCCATGGGCTCGATAGGGTGTCCGAAGAGCGACAGGTGAGCCAGATGCCCGCCCTCAGACACCAGCAAAATGCCGACGATGAAGAGAATAAACAGCCCCAAAACCTCATACATCCGGTTGCGGTCCAGAAATTCAGCCACATGATCTGACAGCCAGATCATCATCACCCCACTGATGATAATGGCCGTGGCCATGACCCAGAACACTTCCGTGAGCGCCATGGCGCTGAGGATGGAATCGAAAGAGAAAATGAGGTTCATCGCCACGATCCAGAAGACAGCGCTGGCCACTGTCCGGCTGGCGCCGCCGTCATCCTCCAGATCATCGGCAGCCAGCATGTGGAAGATCTCTTTGATGGCAGTGTAGATGATAAACGCCCCGCCAAAGAGCACGATGAAACTGTGGACGTTTGCGTCAACCTTGATCCATCCGGGCCAATCGATCTTGAAGAACGGATCCTGGAAGTACTGGATCGCCTGCACCAGCACGAACAGCAAGATGATCCTGAGGATAATCGCCAGCGCGATGCCAATCCGTCTGACAAACGCTTGGCGCTCCGGCGGTACACGCTTCGATTCAATTGAAATGTACAGGAGATTGTCAAAACCGAGCACAGCCTGCAAAAGCACAAGCATTGCCAGCGTGAACCAGTTCTCCACGGAGAGCAAAGAGTCCATTGATGATCACCCAGGGGGATTTATTTTTCTCACTTCCAACATCCGTTCTAGAATGTCTGTGCAATGGGCGAAACGATCAAGTTTAGGTTTTTCTTCCACCTGTGGAGAACGCACCAGTTGGGTCGGTGCTGCTGGAGGCTTGGATGGCTTCGGAATTGAGGGTCTTAACTCCGGTGGAGGGAGGGGCGCGGAGGTGGCTTTATTTGCCTCGGACCTTCGTTTCATCACATGGTCCTTGGTCTTGCGTTTGAACAGCGGCGCTTTCAGGTTCATCGAAGCCAATGATCCGAGCCAACTTTTGCCCGACCCGGAGGCCCGCTCGCGTTTGCTGACCAGATGGTCATCCAGGCAGGGTGGCGGATTGCCGGTCAGCACATCTTTGTAGGATTGAATGCCCTCCCGGATGTTAGGAAAGTAGTACAGCTTGCCGCCCATGATGAAGAGCGCGCTGTCGCATTCCTCTTCCAGTTCCTTCAAATTGTGGGACACCTTGATGAAGCAGGCTTCATCACGTTTGTCCTTAAAGAACTTGGCGCTTTTTTCGCGGAACCGCTGGTCACCCACGGCTGTGAGCTCGTCCACCACGTAGCAGTCGAACTTAAAGCCCATTGAGATGGCAAAGTTCAATCTGGCGCGCATGCCGGTTGAATAGTTTTGCACCGGTAGGTCGAAGTCCGATCCAATCTCGGCAAAATCTTGAATGAACGCCAGCTTCTCAGCCAGCTGATCCTCCGGTTCGCCCAGAATGCGGCAGACGAACTTGGCGTTTTCACGCCCGCTCATGGCCCCTTGCAAGCCGCCTGCGAGCCCCATGGGCCAGGACAGAAAATAGGAAGTGTCAATGCGCCCCGCATTGGGGATGTCCACGCCGCAGATGAGCCGCATCATGGTGGTCTTGCCGGCCCCATTGGGACCGATCACGCCCACATTCTCACCTGTTCGTAGGGTGAGCGACACGTCCTGCAGAATATATTTTCGCCCATGCTTGGTGGGGAAATACTTCGTGACATTGTCGAACACGATCATCGGACACTAACAACGCAGACAAGTTACTCACCGGTGACTGCACCATTGTCCCGCCATGGTTAAGGAACGGTAACCAAGGCCTCCGATGCGGCCGGGGTGATGGGTTTCGCAGACCCACTTTATGGTTGATAATTAAGGGCTTTATGTGGCTGAGCCCGAGGAGAAGAGGCGGAACTTGGCATAGCCATCCCGCGACGCGAAGGACGCGAACCGCTCAGCCAGGGTGAGCGGGCCGGCGGTGATCAAAAAGTAGTCGAACGGCGTGGGGCGCTCGGTGGCCATGAGATACTGAAAATGAAGGCGCAACCAACGGCGGCGCAGAGCGCTGTGAAAGGTATCGGGCGTAAACACATCACCGATCGGCAGGGAAAGCAACTTTGGGCTCGGTGCGGCGGGATTGGCGTGTTCCAAGCCGGAAGCGGTTAGGGGATCTGTCAGGGCGAAACAGGCCGCATCGCGCGGGGCGCTGATGTCAATCCAGGCAATATCCTTGTTTTCTGATAGAGACATCAGGGCCTGTCGCAAGGCCTTGGCCTCAGGCAGGAAACTGCACATGGGAATGCTCTGGCCAAGCGTGAGGAAAGAGATCGCCGGTCCGCGTTTGCCGAGCTCGGGATCTGTCTTTAAAGCCGCTGCCAGGGCCAATACCGCAATCACCGTCCCATTGCTGTGGCTGGCGATCAGGATCTCATCATCTGTGGAACTGGCGGCACAGCACGCGATTTCATCGGCAAACCGGGCAATGCGCTCATCCATTTGCGGTGCGCGCCCTGCCATGTGATCGGCGGCGAAGGCGAATATATGCAGCGGCCAAAAAACCGGCATGCGGCGCTCAAGCCATCTGCCCAGGTAAAGCGTCAGAAAGAATGCACCAGCGCCCGCGGGCAGAGCAGCCGGGTAAGGTACGATCACGTATGCGCTTATCCCGGCACACACGGCGACCATCGTGAGGGCACATAAGAGGACAACAGGATAGATCCCCGCCAGGAATGGTGGGTAGGACGTTTTCAAGATCCGCCACAGGGCACCCGTGCGCACAAAGTGCCAGTAAGTGCGCAGGACAGACCGCGCGAACGCAAGCCTTGGCATGCGCATGCGTTGACGCATGATGTCGTCCCAGCGCAGCGCTGCATAGTCTGTTTCAATGCTGATGGCCTCCATGCGCCCGCTCAGGGGCCAGCTGGTGGTCACCCGGTCCTTGCGGCTGGATTGGCCAACGCTAATGGCAAGGCCATTCAGCGGCGTCTGCTTGGCGGCCTCCTTGGCGTACAGGGCGTGATGGTGAGACGGACCTTTGGGGTCAAATCCGCTGATATAGAAGACCTTGCGCCGGTGGACAGTCTGCTCAGGCATGCTCTCGCACGATCGCCATGACGAGCGATGCCACCACGTAGAGCATCAAGGCAATCATCATTGTTGAGAGGACGATATACCAACGGCGGGGAAACTCCGATTCGTCTGCCAAGCTGGGCTCGGTGACCACGATCAGGAATTTCAGCTTTCTGGCCGCTTCAACGCGCACCTGTTCAAGCGTGGCCAAAGTGGATTTGAACGCGGTCGTGGCCAGTTCCAGCTCCAGCTGAACGGCGGCGAAGTCGGATTGGATCTCGCTGATGTCGCGGCCCTCACCGCCGGCGAGCCGCGCCTTCTCTGTGGTGATCTGCCGTTGAAGGGAGGCGATCTGGGCTTTCAGTTCCTGCAAAATAGCTGAGTTCTTGGAGAGGATCTTGGCCCGGCTGTCCAGCTCCGATTGTTTTTGTGCCGCCAGGGTTTCCAATGCTCCGATGGTGGTAAAGATGGTCTGGGCTTCAGCCTCGGTGCTGAAAATCTTGTTGGCTTGCTGGAACGCCAGAAGCTTTGCCTTGGCGTCCAGCATGTCCTGTTTCCGCTTCTTTTCCTCCAACAGGAAGAAGCGCACCTGTTCCTGGCTCATTCGGTTGTTGAGGGCATCGATGAACTCATCGGACCGGGCCAGAATGAGCTTTAG
>JBCDDQ010000099.1:0-15667 GCA_039180225.1 Pseudomonadota bacterium | reverse complement strand
GTGAACGGGTCGTTGGGCGGCCAGGTCGCGGTCGCTGGCGGCGGCACACTCAGCGGCACCGGATCAATCGATAGACTTCAGGGTGATGCAGGCGGCACCGTTGCACCGGGCGATAATGGTATCGGAACGCTGAGCGTTGCCGGTGATGCGGTCTTTACCGAAGGCTCCACTTTGGCGCTGAAGGTGGCACCTGACGGGTCGAGCGACCTTCTTGCCGTGGCGGGTCGAACGACGATCTCCGGATCCGGAACGGTTTTGCACGTCACGGGAACCGGCACGTCGTTTCCAGTGACCAATATCTACACCGTACTGACCTCTGAGAGTGGCATCGACGGGCAGTTTGCGAGCGTTCAAGACACATTGCCGGACCTTGATCTGCAGGCCATCTATCAGCCCAATGTCCTGCAGCTGAGATATGTTTCAACCTCCGGCGTGACCTCGCCTAAGCAAATCCACCCCTCTGCCCAGGCGGCGGCGCTGAAGGCCTCGCGTTTGTTCGCCCAAACCATGCGGCGGCGCGGTGGTTTCTATGCGGGCACGAACGAAAACACACGCGCCTTCACAGCCGAGCCCACCCTCCACAAGCTCGCTGTTTGGAGCGCGGCCATGGGTGAGACCTCACAAACAGACCCATCCGGGCAAACCTCCGGGTGGGAGGCGGACACAGGGGGAATTGCGTTTGGGCTTGAGAACAGGTTTGAGCGTTTTGATGGGGTCATCGGACTTGCTGGCGCAATCACCAATACCCAGATCGATAGCGGATCTTCGGATGCGGACGTGAACGCGTGGCACCTGGGCGGGTACGGATCTGCAGCAGTGGGCAGTTTGACGCTTTCCGGCGCGCTGTCTTATGACTGGCAGGAGTATGAGTTTGGTCGACATGTGCCCCTGGTCGGCGGCGCGAATCGGGCGCGCGGCAAGACCGATGGCGGGACTTTCACGGCATCTGGCGAGGCGATGTATGACTTGGGCCTCGGGTATCCGTCGAATGGCTTGCGTTTTGGGCCGCTGGCCACTCTTGAAACAATCCACTCACAGCGCGACGGCTTTGCGGAGACCGGTGCGGGTGTTCTGAACCTCAACGTCTCGCGCAAGTCGGCCCACCAGATCATCAGCGGCCTGGGCGTTGCCGTTGGCCTGGAGGACCGGTCCATCGCCGGCATGCGCATCAGAGCGGATGCCCGTGTCACCTGGGAGCATGTGTTCGGTGACCGGGCCGTGACAGCGGCCTCGGCGATCCCGATTGCCGGAACAAGCTTTGCCGCCTCTTCAGCGGCCACCGACCGTGACCGGATTGCGTTGGGTCTGGGTGGTGCCGTCCATCTGTCGGAACGCATTGCCGCCCATATCCGCTACGACGGGAGCTTTTCCGGCACGTCAACCCATCACGCCGGTGCAGCTGGCCTGACTTATCGCTTCTAGAAGCGATCTGAGAGCTGCGGAAGCTCCTCAGCCGTTAACATTGGAACCCATTGCGTGTGCGCAACACTTGACCTGCAACGGCCAATGGCGTTTGTTGGCGCCAGACCCCGCGTATGCTGTGAACATACGCGGCATTTGGAGACCCAAGTCCGGGGTGGGACGCGTTCAATCTCTCGAACAACGAGAGGCAAATAGGGAGTAAGACCTTTGCGGAAATTCAGCAAAATTCTGGCTGGCGCGCTGACGGCAGCACTGATGAGCACCACAGGCGCTCTGGCGGCCGACAAGATCAAAGTTGGCATCATCACGACCCTGGCCAAAGGCCCGGTGGTCCTGGGCCAGGAGCAAATGAACGGCTTTAATCTGGCGCTGAAGCATCTGGATAACAAGCTTGGCGGCCTGCCGGTTGAGCTGCATGTGGAAGATGACAGCGTGAACCCTGCCGTGGGCAAACAGGCTGCCGACAAGCTGGTCAAGCAACACGATGTGGATGTGGTCACCGGCGTGATCTGGAGCCACGTATTGCTGGCCACCCAGAAGACTATTCTGGACGCCGGAAAATTCCTCATCAGCGCCAATGCAGGCCACTCCAAGATGGCCGGCAAGCTGTGCCACGAGAACTTTTTCAATAACTCCTGGCAGAACGACACTGTGCCGATGGCTTTGGGCGAGGTTTTGAACGCTGAAGGCGTGAACTCGATCTACATCATGGCGCCCAACTATGCAGCCGGTAAGGACATGGCCACGGGCGTGGAGCGCACCTTTAAGGGCGACATTAAAGGTAAGGACTTCACCAAGTGGGGCAAGGATGCTCAGCTGGACTTCCAGGCCGAGCTGGCAAAAGCCAAAGCCTCCGGTGCAGAGGCCATGTTTGCCTTTTATCCGGGCAAGGCGGGCGGTGCTTTCATCAAGCAGTTCGGCCAAGCGGGCTTGCGCGACAACATGAAACTCTTCACCGTGTTCACGGTGGACGGGATCTCGTTGCCGAAGTTCCAGGCCGCCAACATGGAAGCGGTGATCGGCTCCATCGACACCATGCACTGGAACGTGGACTTCGAAAACGAGCAGAACAAACGCTTCGTGGCCGATTTCCGCAAGGAGCATAAGCGCTATCCCAGCTTCTATGCTGCGCAGGCCTATGACACCATGTTCCTGCTCGACAGCGCGGTGAAGGCCGTGGGCGGCAAGATCGATGACAAAGCCGCCTTCCGCGCCGCTTTGAAGAAAGCCGACTACGCGTCGGTGCGCGGCGAGTACAAGTATGGCCACAACCACTTTCCGATCCAGAACTTCGTTCTGCGCGAAGTGGTGAAGGGCGATGACGGGTCGTGGACCCACAAGACCAAGCAGGTGGTTCTGAAGGACTTCGTTGATCCGCACGCCAAAGATTGCAGCATGTAATCCGACGAACAGTTTGATGAACGGGCGGGACCTTAAAGCTCCCGCCCGTTTGCATTTAGGAGGGCAGTGATGAAGGTTCTGATTGCCGGTGGCGGTATTGGCGGGCTGGCGGCGGCACTGAGCCTGCATCAAAAGGGCATTGCATGCGATGTGTTCGAGCGCTCTACCGAGATCCGCGAGTTGGGGGTGGGGATCAACACGCTGCCTCATGCCATCAAGGAGCTGGATGATCTGGGCTTGCTGAAGGCGCTCGATCGGGTGGCTATCCGTACCTATGAACTGATTTATCAGAACCGGGTCGGCCAGGAGATCTGGCGCGACTTACGCGGGCTTCATGCCGGGCTGGAGTATCCGCAATTTTCCATCCACCGCGGCAAGCTGCAGAGCGTACTCCATGACGCTGCCAAGGAACGCATTGGGACCGAGCACATCCATCCGGCGCACGAGCTGACCGGCTTTGAACAGGATGGTGATGGGGTCACCGCAACCTTTGTCCTCCGGGACGGTAGCGGCGAAACACGTCAGGTGCGCGGCGATGTGTTGATTGCGGCGGACGGCATTCATTCGGTTGTGCGCTCTGCCTTCTACCCCGATGAGGGTCCGCCTGCCTGGAACGGCATCATGCTCTGGCGCGGAGCGACCGAATGGCCACCGTTTCTGACCGGGGAAAGCATGGTGATCTCCGGTGGTATGGATGCCAAACTGGTGCTCTATCCGATCTCGCGGGACACGGCCGACAAAGACAAGGTGCTGATGAATTGGGCTGTGGCCGCCAAACTGGGCAGTGCCAACGCAACGCCGCCACGGCGCGAAGACTGGAGCCGGGAAGGCAAGCTGGAAGAGCTGTTGCCCTTCGTAGAGGATAAGTTCTCCTTGGATGTGCTGGATCCCATGGCTCTGATCAAGGCTACGGGCACGTTCTATGAGTACCCAATGTGCGACCGGGACCCAGTGCCGCAATGGTCGTTTGGGCGGGTGACCCTGATGGGCGATGCAGCCCATCCCATGTATCCGGTGGGCTCCAACGGGGCGTCCCAGGCGATCCTGGATGCGCGGTGTCTGGCGGACAAGCTGGCGGGAAACGGCGAGCCGGTTGCGGCTCTAAAGGCCTATGAGGGGGAGCGTCTGGAGACCACCGCCGAGATCGTGCGCACCAACCGGCAAGGCGGGCCTGAGCGGGTGATCGACCTTGTAAACTCCCGGGCGCCGGACGGGTTTGAGAGGCTGCACGATGTGGCCACGCATGAAGAGCTGGAAGGCGTGGTAAAGGGCTATTCGCAGCTCGCGGGGTTTTCCTCTGAGGCGGTGAACACTAAGAGCTAGACAACTTCCGCGCCCTCGCGTTCGCAAGGGCGCGCCGGCCTACCCCTCCTCAGGTGGCGGCAGGAAGTTCACATTGTGCTCGGCAGCCAAGCGCACCACTTCGCCCGGATCCGGCACATTGTGGATCTTATTGAACAGATCCCAAAGCTTCTGCGTAGGCGAGACCCAGAAGATGCATTCCACATCATGGTCCGACTTGTTGAAGATGCCATGGGCAATGCCCCGGGGCAGGCGGATCAGATCGCCGTTGGTGGCCGAAGCGTCCGCGCCATCCAGAAAGAGATCAAATCGCCCGTTCAGCATGTAGATGAATTCATCCTGATCGGGGTGAACATGTGGCGGCACAAAAGTTCCGGGAGGGAATGTGGCGTGCCAGGAAAAGGAGCTCTCACACAGTTGCATGGGCACATAGGTCTGGCCGAGAATGTTCCAGGAAACCCCCTCAAGGCCTTGGCCTGATGGGGTGACGCCGGCTGTCATCTCTTGCATGGATTGTTCCTCCCTTAAGGTCTTGGATTTGCGCCATCTTGGCAAGCGGGGCTTCGGCTGGCAAGCGCCTTACTGCAAAGCCGCCCTCAGTTCGTCCGGCAGAGTGATCGCTTTAATGCCGCCAGGTGTGCTGTCATCCGCCATGAAGCATCCGCGCACCTCAAGGCCGGTGCAAATCTGAACCGTTCCGCGCCGAAACACGTGCTCCACGGTGAATGTGCGGTTGGTCAGCTTTCCGATCCGGCTTTCCGCCTCCAGAACGTCGTCGAACCGGGCAGGTGCGGTGAAATGCGCGCCGGTGTCAATGAGGCCACACCCGATGATCCCGAAGCGTTCCTTCAGCGTGCGGTGGCTCATGCCGCGAGAGGTCAGCAGCGCATGACTGCAGGCGTCAAACCACCGGTAGAAGTTGGGATAAAAGACAATACCCGCCGGGTCGCAATCGCCCCAGCCCACCTCAATCTGGCGCACATGTGTGGTTCCGGTGCTCAACGCCCTGTGCTCCTGTTAGACAACGGTTGGCGCGCATATGCCGCAATTCAGCTTCGGTGTCGAGGGAGGCCCGGGAGAAGATCGCGATCTTGGGCGTTCCGTCCAGTATTTCATGGAGACAAAAACAGGAAACCGGCCGAAATTTCCCTGCGATCCACAGGCGCGTGGAGGGCACATACAGTCGGCGAGGGAGCGGTTCTCAGGTGAGAAAAACCATGCTAAACCCCCTGTTCCATTGGAGGGAACAGCCGGGTACCGGGGCGGTGGCTTAGGGGCGTCTGATTGGCATGGATGCATCACTGGTCTTGATCCAGTTTCTGAACGGTATGCAGCTCGGCGTGCTGCTGTTTCTGCTTGCCTCGGGCCTGACGCTCACCTTCGGCATCATGGATTTCGTTAACCTGGCCCATGGCAGCCTCTATATGATCGGCGCCTTTTTCTGCGCCTCGTTGACATTCTGGACCGGATCGTTCGTCTGGGGGCTGCTGCTGGCCATCCCCTGTACGGCCCTTGTGGGACTGGCGGTGGAACTGGTGGTCATCCGGCATCTGTATGCCCGGGACCATCTGGATCATGTGCTGGCCACGTTCGGCCTCATCTTGTGTTTCGACACCTTGACCCAGCTGGTTTGGGGACCGGAGGGCATTTCGGTGCCCCTGCCGTCCTGGCTCGACGGCCAAGTGACCCTACCCGGGGAGATTGTGTTTCCCACCTTCCGGTTGGTGATCATCTTGGGCGGGCTGGTTGTGGCCGGTGGGCTCTACTGGCTGGTCAACCATACCCGCCTGGGCATGCTGATCCGTGCCGGTGCCTCCAACCGCACCATGGTGGGTGCACTCGGGATCGATATTCAAACCCTCTTTACGGCGGTGTTCGCTTTGGGCGCCGTGCTGGCCGGATTGGCGGGCATGCTGATTGCGCCGATCACCGAAGCGTCAATCGGCATGGGCAACGAGATCATCATCACCGCCTTTGTTGTCATCATTGTGGGTGGCATCGGTTCCATGAAAGGGGCGTTCATTGCGGCTTTGATGATTGGACTGATCGACACCATGGGACGCTCGTTCCTGGATGACGTGTTTAAGCTGGTGATGTCCACAGAGGCTGCGGAAACCTCAGCGCCGGCGGTTTCGGCCATGCTGATCTACATCCTGATGGCGGTCATCCTGGCGATCCGGCCTCAGGGCCTCTTCCCGCCGAAGGTGCGCTGAGATGGCGGAGGTGAGTGCAACGGGTCTTGCAGGCAGGCTGCCCAAGCTTTCTGTGACCAACATGTTCATGCTGGCCAGCCTGGTGGCGCTGGCTTTGGTTCCGGTCATCATCTATGCGGCCGGAAACGCCTTCTGGCTCGATATTGCAACGCGGCTTGTGGTGCTCTCCATGGCCGCTGTAAGCCTCAATCTGATCTTGGGCTTCGGCGGGATGGTGTCGTTCGGCCACGCGGCCTATTTGGGTATTGGCGCTTATTGCGTGGGGATCCCCACCTATCATGCTCTGTTCGGCGAGTTTGAAATCATCGCCAGTAACAATGGGTTCTTCCATATTGCCTTGGCGGTGGTCATCTCGGCTCTGTTCGCGCTCATAGTGGGTGCCATCTGCCTGCGCACCAAAGGCGTCTACTTCATCATGATCACCATGGCCTTCGGGCAGATGGTGTTCTACCTGTTTGTCTCTTTAGAGCAGTACGGTGCCGATGATGGCCTGGTGATCACCAGCCGCTCAGAGTTGCCCGGCATTGATACCGGCAACCCGCTGGCCTTCTACTTCTTGTGTTATGCCTCGCTGTTGGCCGTCCTCTATCTGGTGCACCGCATTGTCAATTCGCGCTTCGGCATGGTGATCCAAGGCGCAAAGGGCAATGAAGACCGCATGCGCTCGCTCGGCTACAGCACCTATGTGTACCGCCTGGCCGCCTTTGTGATTGCCGGAGCTATTTGCGGGTATGCCGGCGCCTTGCTGGGGAACTTCACCAGCTTCATCTCGCCTGAAATGATGGACTGGGCCGCTTCCGGCGAGCTGATGTTCATGGTCATTCTGGGCGGCGCCAGCTCTGTGTTCGGGCCGGTAATCGGCGCGGCCATCTTCCTGCTCTTGGAGCAGCTTTTGTCGTCCTTCACTGTGCACTGGCATTTGCCGTTTGGCATCATGCTTATCCTGATCGTGTTGTTTGTGAAGGGCGGCGTTTCGGGCCTGCTCGACCGGTTGGGGCGCTGATATGGCAGGCATCATGCTCGAAACCCAAGATCTGCGAAAGAGCTTCGGCGGCGTTACGGCCACCGATCACGTATCGCTTCAGGTGGAAGAGGGCGAATGCCATGCTGTGATCGGGCCAAACGGTGCGGGCAAGACCACGCTGATTGCCCAGCTGTCGGGCATGCTGGCGCCTGATGACGGCGCCATCCTGTTCAACGGCAGGGATATCACCAGGCTCACCGCCCAGCGTCGCTCCCACCTCGGTCTGGCGCGCTCGTTTCAGATCACCTCGGTGTTCATGGGGTTGAGCGTGCTCGACAATGTGGCTCTGGCGGTGCAGGCCCATTCCGGCCATTCGTTCCGCTTCTGGCGTCCAGCCCGCCAAGATGCGGCCTTGCGTGGCCCGGCCATGGAGATGCTGGAGAAAGTTGGCCTGCAAGACCGGGCAAACGGGCTGGCCTCTGAAATGTCCCATGGGGAACGGCGCCAGTTGGAGATCGCCATGGCGTTGGCGACGGGACCGCAATTGATGTTGCTGGACGAGCCCATGGCGGGCATGGGACCGGAAGAATCCGGCCGCATGGTGCAAACGCTTAAGGGCTTGGAAGGCATCACCATGCTGCTGGTGGAACATGACATGGATGCGGTCTTTGCCTTGGCCGACAGGATCTCCGTAATGGTCTACGGCCGCCTGATCGCCACCGGCTCGCCAGCGGAGGTCCGCGGCAATGAGGAGGTGCGCCAGGCCTATCTCGGGGAGGCCGCCTGATGCTCAAGGTCTCCGCCCTGGAAAGTGCCTATGGTGCCTCGCAAGTGCTGTTCGGCATCGCGCTGGAGGTGAATGCCGGCGAGGTGGTGACAGTGCTGGGCCGCAATGGCATGGGCAAGACCACCACCATTAATTCCATTATGGGCATTGTGACCCCGAAGTTCGGCTCGGTGGTGTTTGAGGGCACGGAGATCGCAGGCGCCAAGGCCTTTAAGATCGCTCAGGCCGGTCTTGGACTGGTGCCCGAGGGCCGCCAGATCTTTCCCAATCTGTCGGTGCGTGAGAACCTGGTGGCGACCGCCGCCAACCGGCAAGGCGATCGCAGTCCATGGACCCTGGAGCGCATCTTTCAGATGTTTCCAGCGCTGGAGAACCGGGCGACCTCCATGGGCAATCTCCTTTCCGGCGGTGAGCAGCAGATGCTGGCCATAGGTCGCGCGCTGATGACCAATCCGAAGCTGCTCATTCTGGATGAGGCGACCGAAGGGCTCGCGCCGCTCATCCGCGATGAGATCTGGGAGTGCCTGCAGCGGATCAAGGATGACGGCCTCTCCATACTTGTGGTGGACAAGAACATTGCCGATTTGATCCGGCTGGCCGACCGCCACTATGTTATAGAGAAGGGCAAAGTGGTGTGGTCTGGAACGTCGGATGAGCTCAGAGCCGATGAAACGCTGCAGGAACGCTATCTCGGAGTTTAACGCGCTGGCGCTTGGTCTCGCTCTGGCGCTTGCCTCACTGTCGCCCGTGTCCGTTAAAGCAGATACCGGCGATGATGAACTCAACAAATTTGTGCGCATCCTGCATCAAGGCGTGGCGCGCTATGGTGTCTTGAGCCTCGGCCAGGTGCGCTTGCTGGACAAATCGTTCTTCGGAGACGATCCCAAGTATACCGGCGAAGTGGTTCCCCTGGAGGGTGCTAAGCTGCTGGCCCCCGTTGAGCCCTCCAAGGTGATTGCCGTGGCGCTCAACTACCCCAATCCGCGGGCCTTGAAAGATGGCGAGATTGGCCTCTTTTCCAAGCTGCCGTCTTCCATTATCGCGACCGGCGAAAAGATCGTGCCGCCCCCCGGCTCCAAAGCGCTGCACTATGAGGGCGAGATGGTGCTGGTGATCGCAGAGCAGGCCCGAAACATCTCCGAGGCTGAGGTGGCCGAGCACATTTTCGGGGTGACCGTCGGCAACGATGTCTCAGAGCGATCCATCGGCACCAACCTTTTGAACATTATCCGCGGCAAGGGCTCAGACACGTTCGGACCGCTGGGGCCCTGGGTGGTGCGTGGGCTTGATTATAATGACCTTGAGCTCACAACAACTCTGAACGGCAAAGTGGTGCAACGCGCGCGCACGTCCAAAATGCTGAACTCGGTGAGCCGCATGGTCAGCTATATCTCCCGCTACATCACTCTGGAGCCGGGTGATGTGATCTACACCGGCACGCCGGGCAGGACCCAACCCATGAAACCGGGTGATGTGGTCGAAGTGACGCTGGAAGGGGTGGGGACATTGCGCAACACGGTTGATGAGCCCGCCGAGTAAAGGCTTGCACGCCGGCGTCGCTGCAGTCACTGTGGTGCACATTGCGGGCACAAGGGATACTTCATGTCAGTTGCATCTTCTGGCCTCTCCGGCGGGCAGGCCCGGGGCATTGCCTTCGGGCTTCTGGGCGGTCTGTGCCTGAGTTTTGGCGGGCCCCTGGTGCGGCTTATTGAAGAGGCTGACGGCTGGCAGATCCTTACATACAGGTCCGGCGCCTTCACCGTGACCTTGCTGCTGCTGATCGTTGCGAAGTATGGCTGGCGCTCCATGGATGCGATCAGGCTCGCCTTCTCACCGATCGGTCTTGCGGTGGCCGTCACCATCGGGTCGGGGTTCTGCTTCTATCTCTTTGCCCTGCTTCACACCACTGTCGCCAATGCGGTGTTTGTGATCTCTATGGGCCCCCTCTTCACCGCGGCGATCGCCTGGCCGGTGCTGGGGGAGAAGCTCTCGCTCAGAACTGCCCTGATCTTGCTGGGTGCTCTTGTGGGGGTTTCGATCATGCTCACAGGGGCAGTGTCGGCAGGACGGCTTTTGGGCAATCTGTTTGCTTTTGGAGCGGTGCTCACCTTTGCCATCTTCGTTATTCTGTGCCGGATGGCGCGCGACCGGGACATGCTGGCGGCCACGTGCCTGGGCGGCTTCTTTGCGGCCTGCTTCAGCTTTTTCATGGCACCCACGTTGATCATCGCGCCCATGGATTACATCTACGCTCTGCTCCTGGGCGTCGTTCAGGTGGGCCTCGGCTTTTCCTTCATCACCTGGGCATCCAGATACATTCCGGCTGCGGAGGTCACCTTGCTCACTTTGGTGGAAACGGTGATGGGGCCGATCTGGACGTTTCTCGTGGTGCGCGAGGTGCCGGAGACCTCCACCCTGATTGGCGGGGCCATTGTGCTCATCTGCGTGGTGACCCACGCGGTGCTGGCGCTGCGGCAAACGAGGCTTAGAGCGTCGGTTTTTGATTGATCGTCCAATTAAAAACCGGGTATGTTTCCAGCCTACCGGGGCTGGGAGATGAGTTGGCATGCCGAAAGTTGGAATGAAGCCGTTGCGCCGCAAGCAGTTGATTGCGGCTGCGATTTCCTCAATTCATGAATATGGACTGGCCGATGCCACCCTGGCACGGATCGCCCGGAAGGCGGGTGTCTCTACGGGTATCATCCATCATTATTTCGACGATAAGAACGATCTGATCTTTGAGACCATGCGCTCGCTGCTGGAAGATCTGCGCGTGGAGACGGTGCACCGGCTGCGCTTGGCCGCCGATCCGCGTGGCCGCGTTCTGGCGATTGTGGACGCCAGCTTTGCGCCTCAGCAGTTCAGTGTGGAGGTGATGACCGCCTGGCTCTCGCTCTACGGTTCGGCCCTGAACGCACCGGAGTTGAGGCGCATCTTCAACATTTATGGCGCGCGTCTGGCGAGCAACCTGCGCCATGGTTTTGCGGCCCTTATGCCGGCAGCTGAGGCCCGCCTTGCCGCTGAAGGGGCGGCCGCGCTGATTGATGGGCTGTGGCTGCAGTTCACGCTGAAGGGCGATCTGCCCGATCCCGACCATGCCCGCCGGCTCCTGCGCTCCTATGTGGATTTGCAAATCGCCTACCATGGAGCGCTGCAATGAACGCTTCGTTCGACTATGTGATTGTGGGGTCCGGGTCTGCCGGATCCGTGCTGGCAAACCGGCTGAGCGAAGACGGTCAGCACTCCGTCCTGGTGCTGGAATATGGTGGGACGGACATGGGTCCGTTCATCCAGATGCCGTCGGCTCTGTCTTATCCCATGAACATGAGCACCTATGATTGGGGATACCGCACCAAGCCGGAACCGCACATGGGCGGGCGTGCGATGGCCGTGCCAAGGGGCAAGGTGATGGGCGGCTCGTCCTCCATCAATGGCATGGTTTATGTGCGCGGTCATGCCAAGGACTTTGACACCTGGGAAGAAATGGGTGCGGACGGTTGGGGCTTTCGCCATGTGCTGCCCTACTTCAAGCGCCTGGAAACCTCTCATGGCGGAGAAGAGGGCTGGCGCGGGTCGGACGGCCCGTTGCATGTGACGCGCGGCAAGCTGGAGAACCCTCTCTATGCGGCTTTCGTGGAGGCAGGCAGGCAAGCCGGCTATCCCATCACCGATGACTATAACGGCGCCCAGCAAGAGGGCTTCGGCCCCATGGAGATGACCATTTGGGGCGGACGACGCTGGTCGGCGGCCAATGCGTTTCTGAGGCCGGCCATGACCCGCAGCAATCTGGAGCTGATCACCCGGGCGCGGGCCAAGCGCGTTCTGTTTGAGGGCAAGCGAGCCGTTGGCGTGGAGTATGAGCATGGCGGGGTGACCCTGGTCGCGAAGGCGAACCGTGAGGTGATCCTAGCGGCCAGCGCCATCAACCCACCGGCGCTGTTGCAGCAGTCCGGCATCGGCAATGGCGAGGCCCTGAACGCCGCCGGCATCAAGACGCTCCAGCACCTTCCGGGCGTGGGCGAGAACCTGATGGATCACTTGGAGGTTTATCTCCAAGTAGAATGCACGGAGCCGGTGTCCTTGAACGGCAGCTTAGGGTTGGTGTCCAAAGGCCTGATCGGTCTGCAATGGCTGCTGTTCAAGTCGGGTCTTGGCGCCACCAACCATTTTGAGACCTGCGCGTTCATCCGCTCGCGAGCCGGTGTCGAGTATCCGGATATTCAGTATCACTTCCTCCCGGCGGCGATCCGCTACGATGGTAAGCAGGCAGCTGATGGTCACGGCTTCCAGGCTCATGTGGGCCCACAGCGCATGCGCTCGCGCGGCCATGTGCGGGTCACCTCGCCAGATCCGTTCGAGGCCCCTGAGATTGTCTTTAATTATCTGGCCGACCCGGAAGATATGAAGGATTTCGTCCATTGTGTCCGGCTCACCCGGGAGATCTTCTCCCAACCGGCCATGGCAAAGTATAAGGGCCGCGAGATCCAGCCGGGGGACGATGTTGAGTCGGACGAGGCCATTGAAGCGTTCATCCGCGAGCATGCCGAAAGCGCCTATCACCCGTCGGGCACCTGCAAGATGGGATCGGTGGACGATCTCACGGCCGTGGTGGACCCGGAATGCCGGGTGATCGGCGTTGAGGGACTTCGGGTGGCGGACAGCTCCATCTTCCCGCTCATTCCCAATGGTAATCTCAACGCACCCTCCCTCATGACCGGAGAGAAGGCGGCAGATCATATTCTTGGGAAGACACCTCTTGCGCCGTCCAACCAGACACCCTGGATCCACCCGGAATGGCAGACCGCACAAAGGTGAGCAGGAGAAGACCGGCGTTCTCTTCCCGCGTCCTTGCGAAGGCAAGGACCTCCTGAGCCAAGGGCAAGGTGTGCGCTATGGGCCCTCGCGTTCGCAAGGGCGCGGGAACGTGCGGTCGAAAAACGATGCGACAAAGACCTTCTTCAACCGGCCTTTCGGGCGATCACGCGCACGCGCACGTGGTCAATGTGCCATTGTCCGGCGCTATCGCACAGGACCGGTTCCAGCAACTTCAAAACCCGGGTGCGCACCTTGTCATTCGTTTCCTCATCGAACTGGATGAAGAACGGCTGAAAGATGCTGCCGATCCAGTTCCACAAGTCCGACGGCAAGGCCGTGTAGCGCGGCGAGGTGTCTGAGCGCTCAACCTCAAAGCCGTTGGCCATCAGCAGCCGGGCAAACTCCGCTTCCGTGGGCGCATAGAACGGGAAGGCCAAGTTTGGATCGCCGCCCAGCTCATCTCCCACCGCCCGCATGGCGACCAGCACAGCGGCGAGGTTGCCAAGCCCGGCCACATCCACCACAAAGCGCCCGCCCGGTTTCAGGGCGCGGTGGACGGACTGCAGCGCTGGCTCAGGCTGCTTGATCCACTGCAGCACGGAATTTGAGAACACGGCGTCAAACCGCTCATGAAACCCCAGCGCCGTTCCGTCAATATGCTCAGCGTTGAGGCCCCGGGCCCGGGTCCCCTCCACCATGCGAGGGTCGAGATCTACACCCAAGACCTCTGCACCTTGGTTTGCAATCTCGCGGGTGAGGAAGCCGTCGCCACACCCGAAGTCCAGAACCTTCTCGCCGGGCTGGACGGCAAGCCAATCCAAAAGCTCCAACCCGTAGCGGGATATGAAGCGGCCATGGGCATCGTAGTGGCTGGGATCCCACGTGGGAGCGGCGGCGTCCTGTGGCATGATGGGGCTTTCATCCTCACAATCTTTTCAAACCCCTTTATAGCGGCTACCAGTGGGGGCTGAAGCTGATTTGTTTTTTCAAAAAGGAGAACGCCTGTGCGCGCTTGGCAGATTGTGTCTGACGGTGGGGTGGATGCGCTGAAGCTGGCAGAACGGGACGGCGAAGCGCCGGGGCCCAGCCAGGTGAGGGTGCGCATGCACGCTTCGGCGATCAACTTCCGGGATCTTTCCACCATCAAGGACCCGGTTCCCCGAGGCATCAAGTATCCCACAGTGCCGAACTCCGATGGAGCCGGCGAGATTTTGGAGCTCGGTCCCGGCGTGAGCGGGCTTCAGGTGGGTGACAGGGTGGCCAGTTGCTTCTTTCAGGATTGGGAGGACGGTCCTTGTAGTCCTCAGATCATGGCCAGTGCCCTGGGTGGCGCGCGCGATGGGGTTTTGGCTGAAGAGGTGATCTTGCAGGTCGGCGGTGTGATCGCGATCCCTCAAAACATGAGCTTTGAGGAAGCCGCCACTTTGCCGTGCGCGGCGCTCACCGCCTGGAACGCCGTTGTGGAAACCGGCGCCACCAAAGCCGGCGACACGGTGTTGCTGCTGGGCACCGGCGGGGTTTCGATCTACGCCCTGCAGTTCCTCAACCTCCTGGGCGCGCGGGCGATCATTACGTCTTCAAGCGATGAGAAGCTGGAGCGGGCCAAACAGATGGGGGCTTGGGAGACCGTGAACTATCGGCAAACGCCGGACTGGGACCAGGAGGTTCTGAAGCTTACCGGTGGGCGCGGGGTAGACCTGACGGTGGAGGTGGGCGGGCCTGGAACCTTGCAGAAGTCCATCGAGGCGACACGAGTGGCTGGCACCATTGGGTTGATCGGTATCCTAGTGGGCGGTCAGATCGATCCGCTGGCGATTATGCGCAAGTCACTGAAAGTGCAGGGGATCTATGTGGGTTCGCGGCGCATGTTTGCGGACATGAACCGGGCGATTGAGGCGCATGCCCTGAAGCCGGTGATCCACGAGACTTTTGCGTTTGAAGATGCAAGATCTGCCTATCATGCCATGGAGGCGGCGGGGCATTTCGGCAAGCTGGTGGTGCGGTGTTGACCCGCCGCGGGCATCAGGTAAGTCAACCCTCAAGGCCAAATGGCGCTGATTTCGTAATATATCCAGCGCCTTACGCGAAATTGGGTTCGTTTTGCAAAAAACCCTCCTCTCAGCGGTTCACAATCGCCCTGGCGGAGAATTGGGCGAGCTCTCCGCGCCAGATCTGGCGGCTGAAGCAGAAGGCGTGCCCGGTGTCATCGCGCACCAACTGCTCAGCTTCAATGCCCGCTTGATTGGGAGAGAGACCCAGCAACTCAGCCTCCGCGGCGCTGAGCGGACGCATGCGGATCACAATATCAGCGTCATGGCCAAAGGGACTGAAACGCTGCGCGGCCAACGGCTTGGCAGCGGCATCGTGCGCCTTCAACAGCTTATCACTGCGCCTGGCGATGACATACTCCGTCTCCAGAAAAGTGGCATGGCCACCATTGAGGAACAGACGGGTGACTTCCGACAGTGTCTCCCCCTCCGCTACGCGTAGAACACGCGCCATGGCGGCGTCAGCCGAGCACTCGCCGGCGGCAATCACCTCGACCTCCAAGTCCACGCCGTTTTCCTCAGCGTCGGTAAGGAAGTTCGCCATGCTGCTGACCGGGTAGTTGAGGCGCGGTGGGGAGACGAACCGCCCCTTGCGTTCTGCGGTGTAGGCGAGCCCTTCCGCTTCCACAGCCTCCAGAGCGCGCCGAGCGGTCATGCGGCTCACCCCGTGCTGGTCCGCCACAGCCCGCTCTGAGGGCAGGGCGCTGTGCTGCGG
>JBCDDQ010000098.1:0-15669 GCA_039180225.1 Pseudomonadota bacterium | reverse complement strand
CCTACTCCCTTAGCAGGGGAGCGCCTTCGACCACTCGGCCACCTCTCCACCGGCGGAGATACGCCAGTTTGTTGGGAGCGTCAACGCTTTAACTCCGGGAAACCACACCGCCCTTTCACGAGGTTTTTCTCCAATTGACTTGCAACGAATACGCAAAAGAGCCAAGCTAACGTTCCAGATTGGGCGACCATATCAAAGCAGGAGACCGAAAGATGAGATCTATCACGCTTGGCGCCCTCGCCGCTGCACTCATGCTATCTGGTGCCATGTTCACCGGCGCGGAAGAAACTTCAAAGCCGACGGTGGTCCATGCGCAGACCTGGAATCTGACCAAAATGCGCACCCACGTCATCAAGCACCGCCACAAGCACAAAGCAAAACGACCGTCCTACGAAGCCAGAATGCGCGCTCTGATTCGCGCACGATACCGGGCCCAGTATCTCCGCGCGTCTGACCGGTTCCAGGGCTTTGCCTTCCATGGCGATGGCTTCCGCACCTCCGGCCAATATCAATAAAGCTGACGCCGCACATGGTGCTATCAGCCGCCCGTAGGTTCAATCTTGTCTGGCGTGTAACGCGAGCTGTTGATCGCTCGGGTGACCTGAATGCTTTGCAGACGGGCTCCAAGATGCATTTTCAGAGTGTGTTGCAGAGCTGCGCGTTCCGCGGCCGGGTTTAGCCAATCCGCATAAGCCGACCGATCTAGGATAATCGGCATGCGGTGGTGCAAATGCCTGATTTCTTGTGCCGCCGCCGCGGTTAGGATCGTGCAACTGGTGACCCCCAACACATCGTTGTGGGCCCACAATCCGGCAAAGGAGAAAGCATCTCCATCAGGCAAATAAATGTGGTGGGGATCTTTGCCCCCATCTTCGCCCTTGGTCCATTCGTAATACCCGGTTGCTGGAATTAGACAGCGCTTATGCTTGAAGGCATCTCGGAACGCCGGCTTTTGGGCCGCGTCTTCGCTGCGCGCGTTAAACAGCGCATATTTCGGCATCTCCTTGGCCCAGTGAGGCACCAGCCACCAGCGCCCGGACTTTAGGGCCCGCTCGCCGTCTTCCATAACAACGAACGGCACATCTTGTGTTGGCGCAATGTTGAGCCTGACGGGAAGGTTCTGCGCCGGCCCCGGATCAGTCAGCTCGTACAGCTCAACAATCTCTGTCCAGCTCAAATGATTTGTGTAACGGCCACACATGGTTTTCCCTCGCCCCTCGCCTCCCCCCAGAAGTTGTGTCTTGCTTCAAGCACACGGATATTGATCCATTGTTCTTATTTTGTTCTCATGCCAATAAGCCGACATGAGCTATCTTCGTAATGCCATATATACCTCTTTGAGAACAGCGCCGCGCACCATCGGAAAGCTGTTTAAATCACGGCGCCCGCAAGAAGGAGATGACGCCGCTGAACGGCTCACCTCACGCGTTATGGATGTGTTGGAAGGCTATGAGGTAAAACAGAAAACAGTCAACTCAGGATGGCTGCCCGACGATGGCGGGTCGGATCGGTCTGATCGCGAGCCGGAATCAGGCTAACCAATTGCGCAGCCGCTTCACCGCTTCAGTCATCTGTGTCTCAGATCCCGCAAACGACATGCGAATGTAGCGGTGCCCAAGCTCTGCATCAAAATCGGCGCCGGGTGTGGTCGCCACGCCAACTTCGCGCAGCATCTTGCCGGCAAACTCAAAACTGTCATTGGTGAAACGGGCCACGTCCGCATAAAGATAGAAGGCACCATCCACCGGCGGGAATTCGCTGAAACCCACCCCAGGCAGCTCGTTCAACAACATCTCGCGGTTGCGGGCATACATTTGCTTGTGGACTTCCAACTCCTCAACAGCATCGAAGGCCGCCAGCGCAGCATGCTGCGACAGGGTCGGTGCGGATATGTACAGACTTTGCGCCAGGCACTCCACGGGCCGGAGCAACTGCTCAGGCACAATCATCCAACCAATCCGCCAGCCGGTCATGCAAAAGTATTTGGAGAAGGAGTTGATGATGATGGCCTGATCGCTGAAGCTGAGAGCGCACGCCTGCTCCATGCCATAGACGAGGCCGTGATAAATCTCATCAGAAATGAACCAGATGCCCGCCTCATCACACGCTTGAGTGATCTGCCTAAGGGCTTCAGGGCTCAGCATTGTGCCGGTGGGATTGGCAGGACTGGCCACAAGCACACCGGAAATCGCCCCTTCGCCGGGACGCGCCAATTGACGGATATCTTCCACATCCGGCGCCCACCGGGTGCGCTTTGAGGTTTTGAGGCCGACCAGGCCGAGATCCAGCGCCGCCAAAATGTTCTTGTAGGCCGGATATCCTGGCATGGGCAACGCCATCCGATCACCGGGCTCGAAGCCCGCCAGGAACGCCAGAATGAAACCGGCCGACGATCCGGTGGTCACCACAACCCGTTCAGAGGGAACCGCAAGCCCGTAAGTGTCCGCGTAGTGCTTTGAGATGCGCTCGCGCAATGCTGGCAGGCCAAGGGCGTTGGTATAGCCGATCCGGTCCACGCCCAGCGCTGCTTTGGCTGCCTCAACGACCCGGCGCGGCGGTGCTGAAGAGGGCTGGCCCACTTCCATATGCACAATGTCGCTGCCGGACACCTCTAAGTGATTGGCTTCGCGCATCATATCCATGGCAATGAACGGAGCAACACGAGCAGCCCTGTGTGAGGCGGTTAGTTTCGGCATCAAGGAAGTCTTTCCAAAGGTCGCGGGAGAGTGCAATGAACGCGAATCTGAGATCGGTCAACGGCTCCCTTGATACTTGCTCGGCCCAGAAGGCGAAAGAACAAAGTATCGCCGCATTTTCCAGCGTTATCTCGCCGGACAACCTGCCCCGTTGCGCAAGATCATGAGATCAGCTTACAACCAGCCAGGCAAACTGAATCCAAGCATACGACAGGTTACAGGAATGCTATCAGTCGTTGTCTCCGCGCCCCTTCGCCATCTGCGCCGCGTTCTTGCGTGCGTCGCTGTCCTGGCGTTGTCGGCCAGCTTGCTGGTCAGTTCGCCGCAGTTCGCGCGGGCGCAGATAGGTTTGATCAGGGACGCTGAGATCGAGGGCCTTTTGCGCTTTTACGCGGTTCCGTTGTTCCGCGTCGCTGGCCTCAATCCTGGGTCAGTCCGCGTCTATCTGGTGAACTCAAACACCCTCAACGCATTTGTGGCCGGCGGCCAGCGCATTTTCGTCCACACGGGACTTCTGACCCGCGCGAGAACGCCGGGCGAACTCATTGGCGTTCTGGCGCATGAAACAGCGCATATTGCCGGCGGCCATCTGGCCACACTGGACGTGGCTTTAGATCGCGCCAGCACACAGGCCATTATCGGCATGCTTCTTGGGGCTGCCGCCGTCGTTGGCGGTGCAGCGGCAGGCAGCGGAGATCTGGCCCAAGCCGGTGGCGGCATTGCCGCTGGAGGCGGCTCCGTGGCGCGGCGCAACCTTTTGACCTATGTGCGTGCGCAGGAATCTGCCGCCGACCAGGCCGCCGCCCGCTATCTGGAGAAGACCAAACAATCCGGCAAGGGCATGCTCACCTTGTTCAATCGGATGGCCGACCAGTCACTGGCGTCCTTGCGTTATCAGGATCTCTATGCGCGCTCGCATCCGTTCGAACGTGCCCGCATGCGCGCGCTGGAGACCTTCGTCAAAAAAAGCCCTCACTACAATAAACCCCCTTCCAAGGCGGTGGTGCTCCGCCACAAGCTCATGCAAGCCAAGCTGCATGGGTTTCTTCAAACCCGCAGCGTCTTCCGGAAGTACCCGAAGACTGATCGCAGTCTGCCCGCCCACTACGCTAGAGCCATTGCCTCGTTTCGCTCTGGCGATATCAAGAACGCCTTGCGCGAGATTGCCGTTCTCACCAAAGCCATGCCCAAAAACCCATACTTTTGGGAGCTGAAGGGACAGGCCCTGCTCAACGCGGGTCAGCCAGCGCAGGCAGTTCCGCCATTGGAGCGCGCTGTCCGGCTGGCTCCGGGCGCCGGGCTCATCCGCATCTTGCTGGCGCAATCCATGCTGGCGACAGGCAACAAACGCATCGCCGGCAAGGCCCTGCAGCAGCTTCACAAGGCCCGCCGCAGCGAAAACCGTTCCGCGCAACTCCATTTGGAGTTTGCAAAGGCTTACGCCATGCAGGGAAAGATCGGCATGGCTGACCTCTCCACAGCCGAGGCGGCCCTGCGCGCTGGTGACGTCAAACTTGCAAAGCTTAAGGCCAAGCACGCCCGAAAGCGTTTAAAGCGCGGCACCGTACCGTGGCGCCGTACTGACGACATTTTGAACGTGAGAGCGGGCAAAAAAAAGTAAGATCATCCAAGGGCTTGTAAAAGCGTACGTGGCATTATACGCCTAACCAAGCCTAGGCCTTGTAATCAGGAGCACTGCTCAATGACTATTCGTTCTCTTCTTCGCAAAGCAGCGCAGCTGGCAGTCGGGCTGCTCGTGGCTGCAACACTCAGCGTGAGCGCCTGGGCCGGAAGCTTTACCGAGACCCAGGAGAAAGAGATCGGAGAGCTCGTCAAACAATATCTGCTGAACAATCCGGAAATCTTGCGGGATGCGTTTGCCGAGCTTGAGAAGCGTGAAACGGCAGCAAAGGAGAAGCTGGCGAAACAGGGCATCTCCGACAACGCGGACATCCTTTACAATTCGAAGCTCTCGTTCATCGCCGGCAACGCGCAAGGCGACATCTCCATGGTCGAATTTTTCGACTACAATTGCGGCTTCTGCAAGCGGGCGTTTGGTGATGTGCTGTCGATCTTGGAGTCTGATCCGAAACTGCGGCTTGTTGTGAAAGAGTTCCCCATTCTTGGGCCAGGGTCTTTGTTTGCGTCTCGCGCCGCCATTGCGTCGAAAGAGCAAGGCAAGTATTGGGATTTTCACGTGGCGCTGATGCAGTCCCGCGGTTCGCTCGACGAAGCAAAGGTTTTGAGCATTGCACAGAAGATCGGTCTCGATGTGGACAAGCTGCGCAAAGATATGAACGCGCCAAGAGTGAATGCCGAGATCGAGGAAACCTACGCTCTTGCCAACAAACTGGGTGTGAACGGCACGCCGGCTTTTATCATTGACGATAAACTGATTCCTGGTGCCATGGGCCTGCAGGCTCTCCAGCAGCAGGTGGCCTCGGTTCGCGAGGCCGGCGGCTGTAAGGTGTGCTAGCCGTCTCCAGGCTCTTGTTCTGCTTGTAATTTTTTAATCTGACGCACGGGCACTGCGTGGCGCACGTGTGCGGATCAAGTACACTTGAGCCTACCGGTTTACAAGGCGCGAGATTTCGGCCACAAGTGCTTGTTATTCAAAGATGCGAGGGCCCCCGCATCCTCAGGGATATGTGGCCCAGAAAACGACTGGATCAGCATGGCGAGCGCTTCCAAAAAACCGACAATCGACAAGGACCTGATTAAGGACCTGGCCGACCTTCTAAGCGAAACGGGCCTTTCGGAAATCGAGATTGAACAGTCTGGTCTCAGATTGCGGGTGGCCCGGACGCTGAGTGGACACGTGGCGGCCGCAGCACCGATCGAACCCGCAGCTGCGCCGGCGCCCACAGCAGACGCTGCATCGGCCGCCTCAGCGCCGCCCGCCAGTGGACCCGGTCTCGTGACATCGCCGATGGTTGGCACCGCCTATCACAGTTCGGCCCCTGGCTCTCCGCCATTTGTAAAGGTGGGCGATACGGTCTCCCAAGGTCAAACCTTGCTGATCGTAGAGGCCATGAAGACAATGAATCAGATCCCCTCCCCGATAGCGGGCAAAGTTATGGAGATCTATGTGGACAATAGCCAGCCGGTGGAGTTTGGCGAGCCGCTGATGCGCATCGAGTAGGTGGCGGAAGCGCTAATGTTTGACAAGGTTCTCATCGCAAACAGGGGCGAGATCGCCCTTCGAGTTCAACGGGCCTGCCGGGAGATGGGCATTGCCACGGTGGCCATCCATTCCACGGCCGATGAGAACGCCATGCACGTGCGTCTGGCCGACGAGAGTGTGTGCATTGGTCCACCTCCGGCCACGCTCAGTTATCTCAACATACCGGCAATCATTACCGCCTGCGAGATCACCGGCGCCGATGCAGTCCACCCTGGTTATGGTTTTTTGTCGGAGAACGATAAATTCGCCGACATCCTCCTTGAACACAACATCACGTTCATCGGGCCCGAACCGGAGCATATCCGGATTATGGGCGACAAGATCCAGGCCAAGCGCACGGCGATGGATCTGGGTATTCCCGTGGTCCCGGGATCTGAAGGGGGCGTGGAAGATCCTGCAGTGGCCTTGAAGATTGCCAAGGAGATTGGCTTTCCTGTTTTGATCAAAGCCGCCTCGGGCGGCGGCGGGCGAGGCATGAAGGTGGCCCGCGATGAGAGCGAGTTGGAAGTGGCTCTGAACACCGCCAGCTCAGAAGCCCAATCAGCCTTTGGAGATGGCACGGTATATCTGGAGAAGTATCTGGACAAGCCGCGTCACATTGAAATCCAGGTGCTTTCGGACGGCAATGGCAATGCGGTGCATCTGGGCGAACGCGATTGCTCGCTGCAGCGGCGCCACCAAAAAGTCTGGGAGGAGGCCTTCTCTCCTGCCCTCAATGCGGTCCAACGTGAAGAGATTGGCTCCATCGTCTCCAACGCGATTGCGGAGATGGGGTATTCGGGCGTGGGAACCGTTGAGTTCCTCTACGAGAACGGCGAATTCTACTTCATTGAAATGAACACACGCCTTCAGGTGGAGCACCCTGTTACCGAAGCCATCACCGGGCTCGACCTGGTGCAAGAGCAAATCAGGGTGGCTTCGGGCGCCAAACTTTCGCGCACACAAGACGACATTCAGTTTCAGGGTCATGCAATCGAATGCCGGATCAATGCAGAAAACGCGCGCACCTTCGTGCCCTCTCCGGGCCGTATCACGGCATTGCACCCACCGGGCGGCCTTGGGGTGCGCGTGGATTCAGCCATCTACCAGGGCTATTCGATCCCACCTTACTATGACAGCCTGATCGGCAAATTGATTGTCTACGGTAAGAACCGCACAGAGTGTCTGATGCGCCTCAAGCGGACCCTTGGCGAGTATGTGATCGAAGGCGTCGACACCACGATCCCTCTGTTCCAGGATCTGGTGGGACACCCGGATATCCTGAACGGAGAATATGATATTCACTGGCTGGAAAAGTACCTCGCAGCCCATTAAGCTTGTCCCGGACGTCCGGGCACGCAGGTGAACATGTCAACCATCACTCCGCAGATCTTGCTGAAGGCGTATGCGGCGGGCATTTTCCCCATGGCCGAGAGCGCCGATGACCCTTCGCTTTACTGGATTGACCCAGATCAGCGGGGCATCATTCCTCTCGACGGGTTCCATCTGTCGCGCCGCCTCAAGCGCACGGTTTTGAGCGAACCCTTTACGGTCACCGTCGACACCGCGTTTGCCGAAACCATCGCCGCCTGCGCCGAACCGCGGCCTGATCGCCAGACCACGTGGATCAACACCAGGATCCGCGCGCTCTACATCCAGCTGTTCCGCATGGGTTTCTGTCACTCGGTCGAATGCTGGAAGGATGGTGAACTGGTCGGCGGACTTTACGGCGTCTCTATTGGTGGAGCCTTCTTCGGCGAGAGCATGTTTTCGCGCGTGCGTGATGCCTCAAAAATCGCACTTGTCTATCTCGTCGCGCGTCTCAATGCAGGCGGATATAAACTGCTCGACACCCAATTCGTAACCGACCACCTGAGTACGTTTGGGGCCCACGAGGTGGACCGCGACGTCTATCATCAGTTGTTGGAAGAGGCCTTGGGTGTGGAAGGTGCGTTCGGAACGCTGCCTTGTGATGTCTCTGCTGAAGGCGTTTTGCAGTTTGTCAGCCAAACATCATAGACGGGGTGCTCCACAGCATTGAGCCCCGGACTGGCTGCAAACATCCAGCCGGTAAAGATCCGCTTCAGATTGCCGGTGAGCAAGACCTCATTGACCTCCACAAACGATGTGGTTTTTGGGGCCTCTGTGATGGGCCGCGTGAAGCAAACGCGCGGCGTCACTTGCAGGGTGCCGAACTGCTTCGTCTGATCCACCGGAACCTCAAATGTGGTGATGGTGGCGGTGATCTTATCCAGGCCGGCAAACACGGCAACAGGGTTTTCAATCTTGTTGGCGGCGGCCTCAACAGTGAGCGCAAGCAACAGAGCCATGCCCGTTAAAGCGCCGCCACACATGCTCTTGAGATCAAACAAGGTGGGCCTCCACACGTAAGCGCACATAATCGGCCATCCAATTGCCCTGTGCGTCGCACAGAGCCGGCTTCAACAACTCAACCACATCGTTCAGCACCGCATCGGCCTCATCACCATACTGCTCAAAAAACGGCGTGCGGAACGTTCTCAGCCATGGGCCCATGCCGGTTTTCAAAGGTGTGGGCCGCGGGTAGAGGCCAATCCGGTCCACGGCAAAGCCCTGCGCACGTAAAAGCTCAGAATACTCCTCCGGCGAGGGGAAAAACCAGGGTGCGACCTGACTGTCATCGCCGCCGCGCACGTGCGCCACGGCCCTCAGTGCAGTGGCGATTGCGGCCACGTTGCCAAATCCGCCAAACTCAGCCACGAACCGGCCACCCGGCTTGAGCGCACGGGCCACGCCTTCGATCACCGCGCTTGGATTGGTCATCCAATGCAGGGCGGCGTTAGAGAAAACCACATCAAACTCCTTAGAAAACTGCAGCGCTTCGCCATTCATGAGCCGGGCATCCACCCCCTGGTCTTTCGCTGCTGCAACGAAATTCTCTGAAGCATCCACACCCACAACACGGGCACCAATTTCAGAAAGCTTAAGCGTCAGTGCGCCGTCGCCGCAGCCCAAATCAAGAATGTGTTCGCCAGGCTGAGGATCGAGCCATTCCAGCACCGCCCCGGCCAAGTCAGACACAAAGCGTGCGTTTGCCGCATAGTCCTCGGGGTGCCAGGCTTGCTGGCGGATCATGTCGTTCATAGGTTTTGGTCGCTTAGAGCGATATCAGCTCAGGGCTAGTCGCCCTTATTGATAAATTGACTGATAAGCCCGAACAAATCGATCGAGCCTTGAGTGTTTTCAATCTTGGCCCCATCAGCCAGCATGGTCTCGCTGCCGCCCACTTCCAGCGCAACGAAGTTGCCGCCAAGAATGCCCTCAGAGGTGATCTTCGCAGTTGAATCATCTGGAAGCTTCACTTTGGGATCGACCGACAGGGTCAAAACCGCCTGATAGCTGGTGGGATCGAGTTCTTGAGACAAAACCGTACCGATCTTCACGCCGGACATACGCACATCCGAGCCCGTGCTGATGCCAGCGGTGTTCTCAAACTCAGCGATGATCTTGTAACCTCCGGCGCCTGTCGAAACACCCCCGACCGAATAGGCAAAGGTGAAGAAGGCTACGGCCAGTCCAATAACGACCATTCCGGTCAAGGTCTCAACAAGAGTGTTTTTCATCGTCTCTCTCCCAACGTCCCAGCTTAGCGCATTTGCCCACAGATTCGAGAGTGCATTTGCTTAGTCTGGCTGCCAGGCTTGATAGCCTTTGGTTTCTTCTTCAGAGGGCTGGGGTTTGAACAAGCTCCCCGCCGGGCGGTAGGCATGAGCTGTGCCCGTTGGATTGGCTTCGTGCGGTTTTTGCCACTCGCGCGCCTGATAGTCGGCATCTGGCGGGCTGTCCACGCGGTGATGGATCCAGCCATGCCAGCCCGGCGGGATCGCCGACGGTTCAGCAACACCGTTGTAAATCACCCAGCGGCGCTCAGCGATGGAGGATGGGATCGCCGACGGTGCACGGTAGTATACGTTGCCAAATTCATCCTCACCGACACGCTCCCCTTTTCGCCAAGTGAAAAACCGTGTGCCGAGGGTCTGGCCGTGCCACCAGGTGAAGAATTGCTTCAAGAAATCAATCATTTTCGCAGGCGGCCTCGCTTACGGGGGTTGGGGCGGTTCTACTCTCACACCAATCTGATCCCTTTTACGGAAACAGCGCCACTTGCTCAAGGCCTGTCGTTTCTTCGAACCCATACATAAGATTGAAGTTCTGCAAGGCTTGTCCTGCCGAACCCTTCACCAGATTGTCCAAAGTGGCGAACATAATGACCCGGCCCGGTATCCGGTCCTGAAATACAGAAAGCAGGACTGAGTTTGAGCCGCGAATGTGTTGTGTGGCCGGCGGTGCGCCCTCCGGCAATACCCGGACAAACGGTTCATCGCGATAGCGCTTGGTGAGCACGTCACGCAGGCTCGCCGCGGTCATTCCGTCAGACAAGCGTGCATATACAGAGAGGTATTCGCACCGGCTCATGGGAACCAGGTGCGGAGTGAAATTGACGGTGATCGCGCGCCCAGCCGCCACGCTCAGTTCCTGCTCGATTTCCGGAGAATGACGATGGCTGCCCACGGCATATGAGGTCATTCCCTCCCCGGCTTCACAAAACAGCGCGTTCTGCTTAAGCGAGCGGCCGGCGCCGGAGACCCCCGATTTGGCGTCAATAATAAGATCATCAGCATCCAGCGCGCCTGCCCCGACCAACGGCAGTAACAACATCAACGCGGCGGTGGGATAACACCCAGGGCAGGCCACCAGACGTGCCCCTGCAATCTGGCCGCGATAGTGCTCCGACAGGCCATAGACCGCCTCCTTCTGAAGCTCCAGGGCTGAATGGGTGTTGCCGTACCAACGGGCATAGGTGTCGGCATCCCGAAGCCGGAAGTCTGCAGACATGTCGATGATTTTCAGGTGTGCTGGAAGGCTTGAGATCACTTCCTGGCTGGTGGCGTGAGGTAGCCCGCAGACCACCGCATCAATTCCGGACCAATCCACCGCGTCCGTTGTCACCAGCGTTGGCAGGTTAAGCCCACCCAGATGAGGAAACACCTCGTCCATGGTCTTGCCGGCGTGCGTGTTTGCGGTCAGCGCATCGATCTGGATGTCAGGATGGCGGACCGCAAGGCGCACCAGGTCTGAACCGGTGTATCCGGACGCACCCACAACTGCGATCTTGATCTTTTGCGTGGCCATTCTCTTTCTCCAATGTCTGTGAGGGGTTTAGCCCGGCAGCCTTAATGCCGCCAAACCTTCTCCATCGCTATCTTGTTATTGACAAAATCGTGACTACATATGTTGTGACAAGCCCTCGCGATGCCCCTACGGATTGAACCAAGACATGTTTTCTGGAGGTGCCTGACTATGCGCACATTTATCCTTGCACTGGGCGTTTCTCTCGCGACAGCTGCACCTGCACTCGCGGCTGATGATGCTAAACCATTGAACATCGATCCCTTGTCCTCAGTGTCTGAAACCCAGCCCCAAAGAGTGGCTTGGGAAAACAAGTCCGACAGCCTCAAGATTGTTCCGGTCACGGCAAACCCGGCCAAGAACAATTTCGCTGCGGACGAAAAAGATCCGGAAAACAAGAAACGCTGATTCCAGATCAAACCGCACAAGAAAAAAGGCGCCAGAGCAATAAGCCCGGCGCCTTTTTTGTTGCCAGCTCTCCGCCGACGTGCGCGTTAGCGCTTGGAGAACTGGAAACTTCTGCGGGCTTTGCGCCGGCCATACTTTTTTCGTTCCACAACGCGCGAATCGCGGGTCAGGAAACCGCCTTTCTTTAAAACCGGTCGCAAGCCGGGCTCAAAGAAGGTAAGTGCACGAGAAATGCCGTGGCGAACCGCGCCAGCCTGGCCGGACAGGCCACCGCCGGTTACCGTGCACACCACATCAAACTCCGTGGAACGGTCGGCCGCTTCCAAGGGCTGACGCAGGATCATCTGCAAGGCAGGTCGGGCAAAATAGACGGACATCTCTTTGCCATTGACCGTCACCACACCATTGCCGCGCTTGATCCAAACACGGGCAACCGCATCCTTACGCTTGCCGGTGGCATAGGCACGGCCATGTTCGTCGATCTTGGGCTCCGCAACCACCGTCTCTTCAGCCGGTGTCACGCCCATGGCTTCGCCCAGATCTTCAAGTGTCGTTGTTTCGGTATCGGACATGACTACTGGACCCTCTTATTCTTGCCGTTGAGGCTGCCCACATCCAGAGCCTCGGGCTTTTGTGCTTCGTGGGGATGTTCGGACCCGCCGTAGATTTTTAGGTTTTTCAGCTGGGCGCGGCTTAAAGGACCGCCGGGCATCATGCGCCGGACGGCCATTTCTATGACGCGCTCAGGAAAGCGGCCATCCAAAACCTTGTCGGCCGTAATCGACTTGATGCCGCCGGGATGGCCGGTGTGGCGATAGTAGGTTTTGTCGGTCCGCTTGTTGCCGGTGAATACAGCCTTTTCAGCGTTCACAACAATGATATTGTCGCCGCAATCAATATGCGGTGTGAAGGTTGCTTTGTGCTTTCCGCGCAGGCGGGTGGCCACAAGCGCGGCCAGACGACCGACGACCAAGCCGTCAGCGTCAATCAGCAGCCACTTCTTCTCCACCTCTGCGGGCTTCGCAGAATAGGTCTTCATGGGATAAGTCCTGAAGGTTAGGTGTCTCGTAACGTCGGTTCACGTTGAACCGTTTGCAAAGTTGCGCGGGTTTTAGTGGCCTACCGTGGTATTGTCAACGCAAAAACGTCAAATATTGCGCAAATTCAAAGATTTATATGTACGGTATTATATTACCGTACTGCATTGTAATAGGTCATTTCAGCATTCGCGATCAGCGTGTTCGTAGCAACCGAATAGAGCTTCAGATCCATAACGACCAGAGTGCGACCGTGTTTCAACGTCTTGATTTCGCATGCAATATCGCCTGGTTCTGGCTTACGCAAGAAACTCATGGACATATTGGTGGTCACCGATAGCGCTGCCTTTTCTCCATCATGGGCAAGCAGCAACGCATAACAACTGATGTCGGCCACTTTCATCATGGCCGGCCCCATTACCGTACCGCCGGGCCGCAAAGCCGTATCGTCCAGAACTGCGCGTAATCGGGCTTCACCTGGTTCAAGGCGTTCGATGGTGAAACCCCCGCCATGCATAAAGGCCTGTGGGAACTCTTTTTTGAGCCAGGTGATGATCTGATCGGAAGTCCACACTAGTGGACGGTCTTGCGGCGACATGGGGCGCGCTCCATCGGAATTGGACCGCAAACTGGTAACGCCCTGACGAAAGCCATGCAAGCCATACCCAAAGGGATTTTGCGATAGCGACAAAACTGTCGTACGTATCGTTCCGTCAAAGCACTTGCCCATTGGAGCCCTGGCGATGAACATTCAGTCCCAAGACGTTGCGGCCGAGACCATCCTGTTGACCGAACTGTCCGACGGCGTGCTGCGCCTGACCCTAAACCGTCCCCGCGCGCGCAACGCGCTGTCAGAGGCCATGCTTGCGGCCTTAAAGGAGACGCTGGATGCGGCGAAGGCAAATGCGGACGTGCGCGTTGTGGTGATCGCCGCCAATGGACCGGCCTTTTCAGCCGGACATGATCTGAAGGAAGTTTCAGCGCGTCGTCAGGATGAGGACCGCGGGCAAAAGTACTTTGAGTGGCTCATGGCCGCCTGCTCCGATGTCATGCAAACCGTGGTGCACAACCCGAAGCCGGTGATCGCTGAAGTGGCCGGCATTGCAAGTGCTGCGGGCTGCCAGCTGGCGGCAAGTTGCGATCTGGTGGTGGCTTCAGACCAAGCGCAGTTCTGTACGCCTGGGGTCAATATCGGGTTGTTCTGCTCAACACCCATGGTGGCCATTTCAAGGACCATGGGGCGCAAGCACATGATGGAGATGCTGCTCACCGGCGACATGATGGATGCAGAAACGGCCTTCCGCTTTGGTTTGGTCAACAAAGTCGTAGCGCTTGAGGAGCTGCGCTCTGAAACAGATGCGCTGGCGCAAAAGGTCGCGTCCAAGTCCACCGCCGTCGTGGCCACTGGCAAGGAGGCGTTTTATCGCCAACGCGAGTTACCACTTGCCGATGCTTACCAATATTGTTCTGACGTGATGGTGGATAACATGATGTTCCGTGATGCCGAGGAAGGCATTGGCGCGTTCATGGAAAAGCGCGACCCTGAATGGGAAGACCGCTAAGACACAGCGCCTTTAGTAAAGGCGTTCGGTTTCTGAGCGGGCGATGACCTCGTCAATCTCAGTAACGCTCTCGCTCAGCTGAGAGTGCACCTTGATCGCCTCGGCGAGGGACGACATGCCAGACACATCCGCCCAGCTCTCTGGCCGCCACAACCCAGAGCGCACCATGCATTTGGCGCACTGGAACATGACGCGTTTCACGTCGATCACCAACACCAGCTGAGGAACCTTGCCCTTATGCGCAAGTTCGGCGCGCAGATCCTCATCGTGCACCAGAAGTCCGGTTCCACTGACGCGGAGCGTCTCCCGCTTACCCGGCACCAGAAAGATAAGCCCGATCTCCGGATTGACCAGGAGATTGGCGAATGTATCGGCTCGCTTGTTTCCCAATCTGTCCGGCAGCGCGAGCGTGTGCTCGTCAATGAGCTTTGCAAACCCGGCCGGATCTCCCCTGGGTGACAGATCCATTTCGCCTTCCGGCCCGCGCGTGCTCAGCACCACGAAGGGGGCATGGGCGATGAACTCAGCACAATAGGTATCGATATGATCGATCACCTTGTCGCGGGCAATCGGGCCGGGTGTGCCCATAATCGCGCGCAGTTCGGCTTCTGTGGTTACGGGTTCTGAGAAGCGCTGCTGGAGTGATTGTGTCATTGGGGTCCCTTCCCTGCTTCTCTGGTGGCCATTGTTAGCCCTTCTCGCGCATCAGCCGCGCCTTATCGCGCTGCCAGGAGCGGTCTTTCTCGGTCTGCCGCTTGTCATGGACCTTCTTACCGCGTGCCAAAGCCAGTTCAAGCTTTGCCATGCCGCGGTCGTTGAAATAGAGCTTCAGGGGAATGAGCGTCAGCCCTTCGCGCTGCACAGCGCCAATCAACCGTTCAATCTCCCGCCGATGAAGCAAGAGCTTTCGGTGCCGGCGCGGCTCGTGGTTGAACCGGCTCGCCTGACTGTACTCCGGGATGTAGCTGTTGATGAGCCAGAGCTCGCCCCCCTCTTCGGTTGCATAGGATTCCGCAAGGCCAGCCTTGGCTTCACGCAAGGATTTCACCTCCGTGCCGCTCAGCTGCAGACCGGCCTCAAACACCTCAAGGATTTCAAAGTTGAAACGTGCCTTGCGGTTATCGGCAATAACGGTCCGGCCGGGCTCTTTGCGTGCCTTCTTGGCCCCACCGCTTTTCTTGGACATTTTTCTTTCCGCGTGCCGTCCTAGTTGATGAGCCCGGCATGAGCCATGGCATCGCGGACGGTCTTTTTCGTGGTCTCGCCAATCTCAACCAGCGGCAACCGGATCCTGGCGGACGCCTTGCCAAGCACCTCTGCGGCATACTTCACCGGGCCAGGGCTGGTTTCAGCGAAAAGGGCTTCGTGGAGCGGCATCAAACGGTCTTGAATGCCGATCGCTGTGGTGTAATCGCCGGCCGCACAGGCAGCCTGAAACTCCGAACACAGACGAGGAGCGACGTTTGCCGTCACCGAGATGCACCCCGTGCCTCCATGAGCATTGAACCCAAGCGCCGTGCCATCCTCGCCGGAGAGCTGCACAAAACCCTTACCGCACTCGCGGCGTTGTTTGGAGACACGGTCCAGTTCGGCCGTGGCGTCTTTCACGCCAATAATGTTGCCTACGTCTTTGG
>JBCDDQ010000097.1:0-15751 GCA_039180225.1 Pseudomonadota bacterium | reverse complement strand
CTGAGCCGCACGCACCGCGGCCCTTGGACGATGGTTTTGCAGCCCGCCCGGCCACCCCCCCCTTGCGCTCTGAGCCGCCATTGACGGCCAACCTGCCCGTGTCCGGCGGCCGGCGCCTGCCGGCCCGCACGGATGAATTGACCCGGATTGCCGGTATTGACGCCGACACCGCGCGCCTCTTGGCCCAGATGAACTATGGCACCTACCGCAAGATTGCCAATCTCACCACATCCGACATCACCCTCGTGAATGATAAACTGGGCTCGCCCGGCAGGGTGGAGCGCGAAGAATGGATCCGTCAGGCCAATGAGATCCTCATCGGCAAGCCGCCCACGCCGCCGGATCCTAACGCCACCAGGCCGCGGGCGCCAGGCGCTGCCAAGCCTGAGGCGGAGCGCAGCGGCGTTGCCGGCTTTGCCCCCCCGTCGCTGACCGGAGAAACGAAAGAAGCCGGTCCGCCCAGCCGTTTTGAAGCCCGCCTTGATCAGATCAGCAGCGGCATGCCGCAAACACCGCCGCCTCCAGCTGCCGCAGCTGAACCCCGGGCCGACCTGTTTGCAGCGCCCGCGGCGGCCCCGCCGGCCGGCCCCGCCGCCGCGCCGGTGCCGGCCCCTGCAGCCGCTGCGCCTACGCCCGCACCTGCGGACAATGAACGCGATGATCTCAGCCTCATCGCGGGCATCGGCCCCACCATTGCCAATGAACTTAATGGCCTTGGCATTCAGAGCTTCCGGCAGCTGGCCGAATTGAGCGATGATGAGGCTGAACGGGTCAATGAGCAAACGGGCTTCCCGGGCCGGGTGGAGCGCGAAGAGTGGCGCGAGCAGGCCAGGGAGCTGATGGAGGGTAAGCCCCCAAGGGCAAAGGTGGACCAGGAGCAGTTGGCGGCGGCTGAAGCGGCGCCAGACCCTGAACCGGAACCAGACCCGGTTCCCGCGCCCGCACCGCCACCTCCAGATGATCTGGCGCTCATCAGCGGCATCGGCCCGGCCATTGCGAAGAGCCTGAATGAATATGGCATCACCACCTTCCAGCAGATCGCCGCGCTGGAGGGCGAAGAGGTTGGGCGGGTGAACGATCACGTGGGCTTTCCGGGCCGGATTGAGCGCGAAGAGTGGCGCGAGCAGGCCAAGGAGCTGATGGAGGGCAAGCCCCCCAGGGCAAAGGCCGACCGTCAGGCCAAGGCGGCCAAGAAGCTGCCCGCGCCCGCTCCGAAGTCTAAGGCCGCCGAGACCCCACAAGCTGTGCCTCCGCCGGCCAAGGATGACCTGACAAAGATCAAGGGCATTGGCCCGGCCCTTGCCCGCGAGCTGCACAATATGGGCTTTCACACGTTCCGCCAGCTCTCTGAACTGGATCCAAATCAGATAGAGCAGGTGAACGATCAGATTGGCTTCCCCGGCCGCGTGGAGCGGGAAAACTGGATCGGCCAGGCGCGCGATTTTGCGGCTTGAACGTCTGCCAATTTCGCCATCTTGCGCGTCAATGTCCAAAGATGGACGTAGCTAAGCCCAAAGCAAAGCTGAGACACTAACCTGAGCTGAAGCGTATTGGGTTCCGTGCTGATGTCTCCGTCAAAGTCTGTTCAATGGTGTTTCCGCGCAGGTGCTTTGGCCTTGGTCTTGGTGTCGCCGCAGGGCGGTGCAGCAGGCGAGACGAAAAACGTCGCAGAGATCGTTGCTGCCTATAAGGCTCAGCACTATGCCTTCGCCGAACGATTGGATACTTGCCAGCCGTTTGGCCAGAGCTTCGATGACCCTCTGAGCGGCAAAGTGCTGAGGCGTGAAGTGCTTGGCCCGTCGGAACAAGGGTGCAGGTTGGTTCAGGATGTCTATGGACCTGAGCGATTGCTCTGCACCATCCCGGCTCCTGAGCTTGCGGCGTTCACGGCGGCTTGGCGCGCCCTGGCTGACAATATCAAGCCGGATGGCAGCTACCGCATTCAGTACAGCTCATCCAACCCGGATCCCCTCACGCGGTTTTACAATTCTGACAAGTGCAAGCAGATCAAAAAGGACCGTTAAGGAACAGGAACCGTCCATGGTCGCACATCGCTTCTTTCTGGCCATCTCTGTCTTCGCCCTTCTTTTGACCGGTCAGGCGAATGCCCAAGAGGCCACCATTGTTCAACCCTTCGCGGGCAGCGCTCATCTCGGTCAGTACGCCGCCGACTTTGACCAGGTGACGGTTCTCAAGGGCGAGGGGAATGTTGTCGAACCGCTCTCTGTGGAAGGTGCGGTGCGCACCAGCGTGTTTCGGCCGCCAGAGGGCAAGAGTATCCTGGAAATCCGCCGCAGCTTTGAAAGGGCTTTACGGGCTGCCGGGTTTGAAATCCTCTACAACGGCAAGGTCAACGACAACCGTCACAAGACGACCGAGGTGGCCCGCAAGGCAAACACGCCACGCAACTACAGGAACATCGGCGAGAATCAGGTTTATCGGGGGGATCTGGATTCGATCTACACGTTTCCTCAGCACTACATCTCATCGGTGCGCGAACAGAACGGGCAAAAGACCGTGTTCTCCATCATTCTGTCCGCAGAGCGTGGCAACATCTATCTCACCGAGGAGGCAACCTCTGGCGTTCAAGAAGCCGGCACGGTGACCATCAGCGAGGCCTCCCTTGCGCGCGAAATGGAAGAGGCTGGAAAGGCCGTGCTGTATGGGATCCAGTTTGATGTGGGCAGCGCCGTCATCAGGCCCACATCGGCATCCTCATTGGACGTCATTGCCAAGGTTTTGAAGGCGCGTCCCGGCCAGTTCTATGTGGTGGGCCACACCTCAGATACGGGCAGTTTTGAGCTCAACATGACGCTCTCGCGCCAGCGCGCTGAGGCCATTGTGGCGGCATTGGGCAGACAGTACGGCATCGATACATCACGGCTTCTCGCCACAGGCGTAGGGCCGGCCGCGCCGCTGGCCTCAAACAAAACCGAAGCCGGCCGACAGCTCAACCGACGTGTTGAGCTTGTGGACCGCTTAGACCAGTAATCCGAACTCTGAAGGGACGCATCGCAGATGAAAAGAGCCTCACGTCTTCTCATGATGGCCGGCGCCCTGTGGGGCCTGCCCTTGGCTGGCTTGGCGCAGTCTGCCGAACTCAGCTGCCGGAACATTGCGGAAACGCGGGACCCGTGCCTGGTTGGAACCTGGGTGATGACGGACCGGGCCAAGGAGCGGGTGGAGACCCGCTTTGCCAAGTTCATGTTTGCCCAGCTGCGCGCCAGCGGCGGCAAAATCACCTCCGTCAAATACACCGCGCCCGTGGCCAGCCTGAGCGCGGATGGCCGCTGGACCGCGGATCATCCCCTGTCAATTGCGGGGACGGGAAGCGACGGGGGCGTAACCTACTCCATGAAGATAGATTTGAAGGTCAACCGGGACAGCGGGCAGTGGGCCAGCGATGGACGCACCTTGCTTATGTGCCCGCAAGGGGGCGAGCAATCCGGCACCATGACCTTGAACATTCCCGGCGTGGGCGATCATACCGTTCCCATGAATAGCGTTGCCCGGGATGAAAAGCTCCAGTCGGGACGTGCGGCCTATGGCTGCTCGGGGAGCACCTTGGTTTTGACCACTGAGCCTTCGGAGTGGCTAGAATCCCTCAAGCTCACGTTCAAACGCCGCGCGCCGTAAACTGAGGTGATTGATCGCGAAATGCCACTAATTAGTTTATTTTGTCGCATAAATCGAAAATAAGGTGTTTTTTGCAGAACGAACCCAATTTCGCGTAAGGCTATGATTCAGATTGGATATTCGCGCTATTTGGCCTTGATGGTTGACATTCTATGCGTGGCCTGCCGCGCTGGAGAGAAGGGCAGGATCCACACCGATCTTCGCCAGTGCCCGGTCGTAGCGGTCGTCCAGAGTGCCATCGAAAATTAAGAGGTCGTCCGCATCGCAATGCAGCCAGCCATTGTTCTGGATTTCCCCTTCCAACTGGCCCGGCCCCCAGCCGGAATAGCCCAGCGCGAGCAGCGCCTTCTTCGGTCCGGAGCCCTCCGCCAGCGCCTTCAACACGTCCAGAGTGGCCGTTAGTCCCACCGCATCGTCAACGCACAGGGTGCTGTCGGACACCTGGTAATCGGTGGAATGCAGAACGAAGCCACGGCCGGTTTCCACCGGTCCACCAATCTGCACCGGCATTTGCCGCAGGTTGGCCGGCAGCCGGATTTCCGGGCTTTCCGGGATGATGCCGAGGCGCTCAAGCAAGTCGGTGAAGCTGATATTGTCGGCCTCTTTGTTGACCACAATGCCCATGGCGCCATCCGAAGAATGCGCGCACATGTAGATCAGCGTGCGCTCAAAGCGCGGATCGCCAATCCCTGGCATGGCGATTAGCATGCGGCCACTCAAATAACCGTCTTCGCTCATGGGTCCTGCCAGCTCGTTTAGATGGCCTAGCGTAACGCCAATCGCCTATGCCCTGCAAGCTCTTCAACCAAAAGGGGGGTGTGGCTGACTTGCAATTGACGTGATCGTGAAGCGTCTTGACGGGACCTGCCCTACAGTTGGTAACCTTCAGCGCCTATTCTTAAGGGCGACGCGTGCACTGAAAGGACAATCATGAAATTCGCGACCGGTATGGCGTGCGCAGCTTTTGCGCTCGGATTAGCGCTGTCCGCCTTCGCGGTCACGGCGCCCGCCCACGCGGCCGGTGCCTCTGATTGGAAGGGCGATGATGCGGCGCGTGTGCGCCTGATTGCCGGTGCCCGTATGCCGGACGGCAAGCTGTTTGCCGGCCTGGAGTTCGACCTCACGGACGGCTGGAAGACCTACTGGCGGGCCCCCGGCGACAGCGGTGTGCCATCGGTGTTCGACTGGAAGCGGTCCAAGAACGTGAAATCCGTGAAGGTGCACTGGCCTGCACCCAGCCGGTTCAAGGACAAGTATGGCTGGAACAATGGCTATGCGAAGGATTTTGTGTTCCCCATAGAAATCAGCCCCAAGAACCCTGCTGAGCCGGTAAAGCTGGAGCTGCTCCTCCACTATGGGGTGTGCGAAGAGCTGTGCATACCGGGTAAGGCCGATCTCTCCCTGGTCATGGCCCCGGAAGGCTATTCCGGTCACCAGGCGCTTATTGGCCGCTATCTGCAGATGGTGCCTCAGCCGGCCAATCCTGAAAGCGCTGTGCAGATCGCCGATGTGCAGGCTGAAAAGGTGGGCGAGGGCGTCAAACTTGATGTGACACTCAACAAACAGGTGCCCAGCCCCGTCACGCTTTTCGTGGAGGGCCCCAGCGCCTACTATTTCGAGATCCCCCAGCGCAAGTCCGGCGCTGACGACAAGACCAGCCGGTTCCAGGTGGTTGTGGACGGCGCCGCTGAGCCGGAAGATCTGAAGGGTCAGGAGTTGACCTTCACAGCGGTTCAAGGCGAATTGCGCCTTGAACAGACCTGGCGCCTGGACTAGAGGTGTGCCCAACAATAACTTTAAGGCCAGGAGGCACCCCTGATGACCATTTCCGTTGGCGACAAGATCCCAGCAGCCACTGTGACCACCATGACCGACGAAGGTCCTCAGCCGGTGAACTCTGAAGACTTCTTTGGCGGCCGTAAGGTTGTGCTCTTTGGCGTGCCTGGCGCTTTCACGCCCACCTGCCACAACCAGCACCTGCCGGGTTTTGTGCGCCACCTGGATGCGCTCAAGGCCAAAGGTGTGGACACGATCGCCTGTGTTTCCGTGAACGATGTGTTTGTGCTGGACGCTTGGGCCAAGTCCTCCGGCGCTGCCGATGCGGTCACGTTCCTGGCAGACGGTAATGCGGAACTCACCAAGGCCATGGGCCTGGAGCTCGACGCTTCGGGCTTCGGCATGGGCACCCGGTCCCAGCGCTTTGCAATGGTTGTGGATGATGGTGTGGTGCAGGCCATCAATATCGAGCCACAAGCCGGTCAGGCTGAGGTGTCCGGCGCCGAAGCGATCCTGAACGCGCTTTAAAGCACCCTGCACTCTGACGGACATTTCCGAGCGCGGATACGTTGCTTGCTGGCGTGGAAGAAGGGTTAGCGGCTGCGTTTGTAAGGCGCCATGCCGGTGCGGGCCAATTCATCGGCCCGCTCGTTCTCCGGGTGGCCGGCATGGCCCTTTACCCAGTGCCACTTCACCTCGTGCCGCTTCACCGCCGCATCCAGCTGCTTCCAGAGCTCAGCATTCTTGACCGGCTTCTTGGCCGCGGTTTTCCAGCCATTGCGCACCCAGCCCTTCATCCACTGGGTGATGCCGTTCTTCACGTACTGGGAATCGGTGTGAAGGTTCACCCGGCAGGGCCGGCTGAGCGCCTCCAGGGCGTTGATGGCCGCCATGAGTTCCATCTGGTTGTTCGTGGTTTTGGCGGCCCCGCCGGAAATCTCCTTCTCCACCTCTCCATAGCGCAGGATGGCGCCCCAGCCGCCGGGGCCGGGATTGCCGGAACAGGCCCCGTCGGTGAAGATCTCAACGTCCTTTGTGCCGCTCACGTGGTTTGCTCCAAGCCATACTCTGCCGCGTTTTGAATGCGCCGGTGAAAGCGCAGTTTCTTGATGTATTCCACCGGGTCTTTGGGCCGCACGAAGGCGCCTTCCTGTGTGTTGATCCAGTCGAACAGCCTTGTCACCAAAAAGCGCATGGCCGCGCCCCTGGCGAGCGTGGGAAGCGCGGCGATTTCCGCCGGCTCCAAGGTTCTCGCCGACTGGTAGCCGCGCAGCAGGGCCTTGGCTTTGGTGATGTTGAAGGCGCCATCGGTCTCAAAGCACCAGGCATTGAGGCAGATTGCGACATCATAGGCAAAGAAGTCCGTGCAGGCGAAATAGAAGTCGATGAAACCAGACAGCTTACCGCCCAGAAAGAACACATTGTCCGGGAAGAGATCAGCGTGAATGACCCCGCGCGGCAGGTTATCTGGCCAGCTCTGCGCAATCTCCTCAAGGTCGGCGTAGAGCTCCCCCTCTAGCCCGGTCTCAAAGCCGTCAATCTTGTCTGAACAGCTCTCCAGGATCTCCCGCCAGGCCGTCATCAGCAGCGCGTTCTGGCGCTCCATGTCAAAGCGTTCGGAAGCCAGATGCAGGCGCGCAAGACCGGCTCCAAGCTCGCCGCAATGCTCCACCCGCGGCCGGCGCACCCACATGCCGTCCAGGAAGGTGATGAGGGCGCATGGCCGTCCTGCCAGGGTGCGCAGCCGGTTGCCGTCTCGGTCGCTCACCGGCAGCGGGCAGGGCAGACCCTGGCTGGACAAAAACTCCATGAGCCCCAAAAAGAAAGGCAGATCGCGCTCATCCACGCGCTTCTCATAAAGCGTCAGGATGAAGCTGCCCGTGTCCGTGCGCAGAAGGTAGTTGGAGTTCTCCACCCCTTCTGCAATGCCCTTAAAAGAGAGCACCGCGCCAATATCGTAGGAGGCGACGAAGGCGGCCAGGTCCTCGTCGGAGACTTCCGTGTAGACGGCCATGTGGAGACTTATTCGGCGGCGACCTGACGCAAGGCCCGGGGCAGTTTGAAGGAGACCGATTCTTCGCGCGTGACGATGGTTTCCACCTCAATCTCATAGCGCTCGCTGAACGCAGCGATCACCTCTTCCACCAGCACCTCAGGGGCCGAGGCGCCTGCCGTGATGCCAAGGGTCTGGATGCCCTCAAACGCCGCCCAGTTGATCTCTGAGGCCCGTTGAACCAGCATGGAGCGCTCGCAGCCTAGTTTCTGCGCAACCTCCACCAGGCGGCGGGAATTGGAGCTGTTGGGGGCGCCAACCACGAGGATGGCGTCACAGTCGCCGGCCAGGGACTTGACCGCTTCCTGGCGGTTGGTTGTCGCATAGCAGATATCCTGCTTGTTCGGTCCCACAATATCGGGGAACCGGCGTTCCAGAACCGCAACAATCTCCGCCGTATCGTCCACGGACAGGGTGGTTTGTGTGATCCAGGCCAGTTCGTTGGGATTTGTGGGCACGAATGTTTCGGCGTCCTCGGCCGTTTCGATAAGTTGAATGGCGCCCTCCGGCAACTGGCCCATGGTGCCGATCACCTCAGGATGTCCGGAATGGCCCACCAGAACAATGTGACGGCCGCGCATATGGTGGCGTTCTGCCTCCATATGGACTTTAGACACCAGCGGGCAGGTGGCATCGAGATAAAACAGGTTGCGGAATTCCGCGTCTGCCGGCACCTCCTTCGGCACCCCGTGGGCGGAGAAGATCACCGGGTGGTCTCCATCAGGCACTTCGTCGAGCTCTTCAACGAAGATCGCGCCTTTGGCTTCCAGATCTTCCACCACGTAACGGTTGTGCACGATCTCATGGCGCACATAGACCGGCGCACCGAATTTCTCCAGCGCCAGTTCCACGATATCGATGGCCCGGACGACCCCAGCACAGAAGCCTCTTGGTGCGGCCTTGAGGACACGGAGTTTCGGTTTTGCAGTCTCGCTCATATGGTGTTCCGCCATGGGATTAGTCTTTGCCGCATATAGAGGGACGCAGACCCGAAAAGTCAAGGTAAACGGGATGGTTTGCCGCGATGTCTGGGCACAAGATCGGGCGAACTTGACTCAAATTTTAGGGACAAATCCAACAAAGCGTTATCTGATTTGGGATATCACATTTGTGAAAGTCGGGGGGCAAACCAACATTTAGGTCTGCCGATGGGACCAATAAGCCAAATTATCCGTATCTGGACAGGCAAGCGCAGTGCCGTGGGAAAGCTGATAGGGCTGGCCCTGCCGTGCGTTCTGCTTGGCGCAAGCCTTGCGCCTGACAGTGCGGCTGGTGTCGACCGGCAGGGCGCCAGTTCCCACAACGGGAGCTATCTTCAGAGCGACAGCGGTAACGTCGGGCAAACGGGGCACCACAACAGCACAGAGTTCGGGTGAGGGGACCGAAGCTGGAGCTGGACTTCAGATGGACGATAGAAAGAAACCGTCATGAAAGAACATAAAACAATCCTGATCGTTGATGATGACCCCATCGCGCGCGGCATTTTCCGCACCTATTTTACGCAGCGTGGGGCTACGCATGTGTTTGAAGCGGCAAACGGCGTTCAGGCGCTGAAACTCCTGGACGAAGCCGGTGTTGAAATCGAGCTTATCCAGCTGGATATCTACATGCCCCAAATGGATGGCATTGAGGTCATGCGCCATTTGCGCGACCGGGAGTTCGCCGGAGACATCGCAATTGTCAGCGGTGCCAAGTTCACTGACCGGGCCAATGCGATCGAGCTGGCAGCCCTCTACAATCTCAACGTGGTGGGCGAGGTGAAAAAGCCACTGACGAAAAAGTCTTTGGAGGCGCTGTTCAACCCGGCCGTATCGGCCTTTCCCAATACCGGGATTTCCAGCGAAGGGGCTGCCGCTTAGGCCCACATCAGGGCTTCACATAGAGCCGGCGCGGGGTGGTGCAGAGGCACTCAACACCGCGCTCGGTGATCAAAATGGGCTCTGTGATCTCCAGTCCTCCATCATCCAGCCAAAGCGCAGGCATGAAATGGAAGGTCATGCCGGGCTTCAACTCGCTCTTATCGCCCCGTCGAAACGACATGGTGCGCTCGCCCCAGTCCGGCGGATAGGAGAGCCCAATGGCATAACCGGCCCGGCTGTCTTTCTCAAAGCCATGCTTGTTGAGCGTCGCATTGAAGGCATTTGCGATGTCTTCGCACATGTTGCCCGGCTTGGCCTGTTCTAGGCCGGCCTCAACAGCTTCAAGCACGGCTTTTTCTGCATCCAGGTATTTTTGCGGCGGTGTGCCCAGGAACACTGTGCGCGATTGTGGGCATTGATAGCGCCGATACGCCCCACCAATCTCAAAGAACGTGCACTCGCCCGATTTAAACGGCCGGTCGTCCCAGGTGAGGTGAGGGGCCGTTGCGTCCATACCGGAGGGCAACATGGGCACAAACGCCGAATAGTCGCCCCAGTGACCGTCTGCACCGCGCACGGACGTGGCGTAGATCTCCGCCACCAGCTCATTCTTCGGCAGGCCTGGCTCAACCCGTTCCAAGATCTGTGCATGCATGGCTTCCACAATGCGTGCGGCGCGGCGCATGAAGAGGATTTCGCGTTCCGATTTGACGGCGCGCTGCCAGTTGATCAGCCCCGTGGCATCCTGGATGTGGCTGTCCGCCAAGCTCGCCTTCAGGCATTCGTAGGCCGCGGCGGAGAAGTAGTAGTTGTCCATCTCCACGCCGATGCGCATATTCGCCCAACCGCGCTCTGTCACCAGTTCCGCCAATGTGAGCATCGGGTGGCGTTCGGGGTTTTGAACGTAGATGTCCTCGTATCCCACAATGTTGTCTTTTTCCATGAACACGGTGCGTTCTGCGCCGCGCGCATCCATGCCCCGGCCCCACCAGACCGGCTCGCCCTCCATGGCCAGCAGCACCGCCTGGTGGGTGTAAAACGACCAGCCGTCATATCCCGTAAGCCACGCCATGTTGGAAGGATCAGAGGCGATCATGAGCTCAATGCCGGCCTGTTCCATGGCTTGGCGGGTGCGGGCGATGCGCAGGTCGTATTCGCTGCGCTCAAAGTGCAATGTGGCGCTCATGGGACGTTCCTCCAGCTTGTTTTGATTTTCCGCCAATGTGCGCGTTTCTGCTGCCTGGTCAATTGAAAACGGGTCCGGTGGGAGGCTATCTTGGCGAGGGTTTTGAGTCCGGAGAACGTCAGCATGAGCGAAACGCAAGCCAGCGCAGTGATCTTCGATGTGGACGGCGTGATCTTGCACTTAACGCCGCCTGAAGAGGCCGCGTTCTTTGAGGCATTGGAACTGGTTTTCGGGATCATCGATGCATCGCCGGATTGGGACAGTTACCGGGCCAGAAACGACGTGGAGATTGTCGAAGAGCTGATTGAGACCCGCCTCGGGCGCGCGCCGACCCCGGCAGATATCAATACGTTCACCGACAAATATGTCTCCTTGGCCGATATCGGCATCCGGACCGGCGAGATTGAAGTGCTTGAGGTGGAGGGTATCCGCGATGTGCTGATGGCGCTGACGCACGCCGACAATCTGATTATGGGCCTGGCCACGGCAAACCTGATGAGCATGGCAAAGATGCGCCTCAGGCATGTGGGGCTCAACGATTTTTTCAAGGTGGGCGGCTTCGCCGAGGCCCGCGGGCCCAAGCGCCAGATCCTGAGGAAGACTATCGCCGGTCTTCAGGATGAGCAGGGCAATCCCATACCCAAGGAACAGGTTGTGTTCCTGGGCGACAATGTGGGGGATGTGGATGCCGGGCTGGGGAACGGCTGCGGCCTAATCGCCTTCAGCGAAGACACTGGCAAACATGACAAGCTGAGAGCGGCGGGGGCTGAGCTGATCATCTCCAGCCATCTGGACACTATGGCGGCGATTGAGCAACTTCTGGGCCGCCCCTTGACCTAAAGGTCTGCGCTCAGGTCCCTCATAAAATCGATAAACCAATGATAGGCCGGATGCGCCGAGAAACGTCCGTGCCAGATCAGGGTGGCGGAGGCATATTCTTGAGGTCCCGCGATCGGCGCTTCGCGCACGGCGAGGCCGTAAAGGGGAGCAAAGGTGTCGGCAATACGTTTTGGAGCGGCCAGGACAAGATCCGAGCCGGCCAGGAGCCCTGGTGCTGCGGCGAAGCTGTTTATGGTGATGGCAATGCGCCGGGCGAGGCCGTGTTTGGCGAGCTCCCGGTCTACGAAGCCTTGGTCCTGCCCGCGCGGTGACATGAGCATGTGCCGGGCCTGAGCGTAGGTTTCCAGGCTCAAAGGCCCCTTAGCTAGTGGATGCCCCCGTCGCATCATGAGAACGTAACCATCGTCGATCAGCAACGCCCGCTTAAAGCGTTCGGGCGTTTCACCAAACGCGCTCAACCCGAAATCCAGCTCTTGAGCATCCAACATCTCCAATGTGCGCCCGGCCGATGGCACGAGGCGCAGGGCAATGCCGGGCGCTTCTGTTTCCAGGCGCGTCATCACCTTGGGCATCAGCGTGGAAACGGCATAGTCGTTGGTACCGATTGAGAAGCTGCGGACAGCCGTCTCAGGATCAAACTGGACAGGGTCAAGCGCGAGCGACAGAGTTTCCAGCGCGGCACGGACCGGGGCGGCCAGCTCAAGGGCCCTGGAAGTCGGGCGCATCTCGCCTTTCGTGCGCACGAACAGCTCATCTTTCAGATGATGTCTCAGCCGGTTCAACGCGTTGCTCACGGCGGGCTGAGACATGCCCAGTTCCCCGCTGGCCCGTGTCACATGGCGTGTTCTCAAAAGCGCATCGAGAACCAGGAGCAGATTGAGGTCGAGAGATTTTAAATTCATCAGAATGATAATGATTATACAAACAATCCATTTCAATAATAAAATGCGACAGCCTATCTCTGCCTCATCACAGCAACGCGGCCGGGTGCCGCTCAACAAAGGAGTTGAAGATGAGTGCAGAATTGAAAAACAAAGTGGCGGTTGTAACAGGCGGCAATTCTGGCATTGGACTGGCGACGGCTGAGAAACTCGTGGCCGCCGGTGCGAAGACGGTGATCGTTGGCCGCAATCGTGAAACTCTTGACCAGGCCGTTGCAGCCCTAGGCGAAAATGCAAGCGCGCAGCAGGCGGATGTGTCAGATACCGCTGATTTGCAGAAGGCCTTCTCCTCCGTGGCGGCCACCCATGGCAAGATTGACGTGCTTTTCGTCAATGCCGGCGTTGCGGAGTTTTCACCCATTACGGACGTGGGCGAAGATCATTTCGACACGCTTTTCAACATCAACGTCAAAGGGGCCTATTTCACCATCCAAACGGCCTTGGATCATATTGCTGATGGCGGATCGATCGTTTTGACCACTTCTGTGGTCAATGAGATTGGTATGCCGGGTGCCAGCGTCTATTCGGCCACCAAGGCAGCTTTGCGGTCGTTTGTGCGCACTCTGGCAGCCGAACTCGCCCCCCGCGGCATCCGGGTCAATGCTGTTGCTCCCGGCCTCACAGAGACCCCGCTGGTTGGAAAACTGGGTTTGGCGCCCGAGGAGATTGAGGCGTTCGGCGCTCAGGTTGCGGCCAAAGCGCCGACGGGACGACTTGCAAAACCTGATGAAATTGCAAATGTAGCAGCGTTCCTGGCCTCGCCTCAGTCCAGCTACGTGAACGGAGCAGAGTTCGCCGTCGATGGCGGCTTTGCGCAAGTCTAGACCCTTAATCCGCCCGGCCGCGCGCCGACAGAAAGGACAGATCATGACCGACTTTCAAATACACACCAAAGAGACGGCGCCGGCGGATGCAGAGGGCGTTTTGGACATGGCCAAGCAGAAGTACGGCCGGGTGCCCAATTTGCTCGCCGCCATGGCGGAGGCGCTGGTGATTGCTGAGGCCTATATGGTGCTGGATGACCTTCTTGAGAAAACCTCCCTAAGTGTCCCGGAACGCCATGTGGCCTGGTTCACCATAAATGCCGAGCATGGATGCGATTATTGCATGGCCGCCCACACAGGCGGCGCATTGCGCGACGGTGTGCCGGAAGAGGTGGTTGAAGAGGCGCGAGCGGTCGCACCTTTTACGAATCCAAGGCTTGAGGCGTTGCGGCAGTTTACGCTTCAGTTGGTGCGCCAACGCGGATGGGTGAGCGACGCTGAGATCGCGGCTTTTCTGGACGCCGGCTACACCCGGCGTAATGTGTTGGAGCTGGTGACCGTGGTCGCCCAAAAGGTGCTGTCAAACTACACCAACCATATTGTGGGAACGCCGCTCGATGGAGCGTTCGAGAAGCACCGCTGGGAAAGGTTGGACGACAGCGACGCGGCCTGAGAGCTTATTGGTTGGTCTCGTTGGCCGCCACGCGCGTTGTGGTCGGGGCTTTGGCCCGCATGGAATCAACCCGGGCCACCATGCGCTTGAATTTCTCAAGCATTGCGCCCTTCAACTGGCGTCCGCCGGCAATCCGAACCCGCAGCGGGTTGATGCGGCGGCCACCGCGCAGCACTTCATAGTGCAGGTGTGGTCCGGTTGAACGCCCTGTGGAGCCCACATAGCCGATCACCTGGCCTTGGCGCACCTTCGCGCCAGACTTGATGCCGCGGGCATAGCGGGACATATGCGCATAGGCGGTCTTGTACCCGTTATTGTGCTTGATCCGCACGTACTTACCATAAGCACCCACCCGGCGGGCCACCTCAACGGTGCCGGAACCGGCGGCCTTGATGGGCGTGCCGTGGGGCGCGCCAAAGTCGACGCCGGCGTGCATCTTCGAATAGCCTAAGATGGGATGGCGGCGCATGCCGAAGCGCGAGGTGATCCGTGCCCCGGAAATGGGGGTGCGCATCAGAGATTTGGTCGCTGAGCGGCCCTTCAAGTCGTAATAGCCCGTCAGCCCATCGTCCGGCGTGGTGAACCGGTAATAGCCCTTGGATTTGCGCCCTTTCAAGTCGAGATGGCTGTACAGCAGAACCGGCCGGCGGGTGCGCTTGCCTGAGAGGGGTTCACCAAAATAGGCCTCAAACGTGTCGCCTGACCGGATCTGGCGCTGGAAATCCACATCATAAGAGTGGACCCGCATAATGTTCGCCACAATGTGCTCAGGCACCCCATGCTCGCGAGCTGAAAGGTAAAGGCTCTTGCGGATTTTGGCTTTTGTCCTGATCTGGCCCTTGATGTCCGCGGTTTGAAGACGCGGCTTGCGGCGCGGCTTGATCTCAGCAAGGTTCGTGTCGCTGTCCACGAATGCCACATAACGGCCATTTGCATCCAACTCAGCAACCGCCACCGGGGCATCATCACTCAAAACGACCAGTTTGAGCGGCATAACTGTGTGTTCGCCGTAGAAATTCTGGCGCTTGATCAGCGTGAATTGCAACTGTTGGCCCTGGCGCAGATTGCGCACTGGGTAGGCTGAGTTAAGTGACCTAACCACAGAGTTGATGGCGGCCTCTTCGGCGCCAAGTTGCACCAGAATTCCCGTCAGCGTCTCGCCTTTGCCGATCGTAACCGTATTTGTGAACGGCTTTGGCATCGCGGTTTTGGCAATGGTGGTGGTGTTCGATCCCTGGCGTTCGTCCTGCGTTACCGGGGTGCTGGTCTCGTTGTTGTAGGCAAGGGGGAGCTCTTCGAGGTCGGGATAAACGGGTGCCAATGTGCCGGCGAGACGTCCGTTATCGTTGCCGGGTCCGGTGTCGCCGGTGGCGAAGGAAACGGAGATTTTCTTGTAGCCTGCATCAATTGGGGAGGTGTCGGCCACACTGCCGGTAAACGAGGACAAGGTGCCCTGAATAACAAGATCGCTCTTACCGATCGCCTCAGAATACTGCGCGCCCTCTTCCAGCTGCGCGAGACTAGATGTGCCCGGGCTAAAGCTGCCTGAAAGGGTGCTCATCAACGCCACGCCAATGGCGAAAGTACAGGCAATCCCGGCCACACTGCCGGTGATCAGCCACCGATTGACCTTTGGAGTGTTCATGTTGAACGGATCGTCGCCGTCCGCGGCCGTCGCATAGACCGAATTGCGCACCAAACCCTGTCCGATGGAGCCCACGCCGGCGGCCTCAGCGTCGAAACGCTCTAGCGGTACTGATTCGGAGGCTTGACCCCGGACCATTTGATGGTCCTTCAGACGGTCTTTTCCGTAACTCAGGAAGTCGTCCGTATGCGTGTCTTCAACCACAGATAATCCCTTACCGCCTCAGAGCATAAACTCTTAAAACGTCAGCACTTTTGGAAGTTTGCCGACAGGTCGCCAATGCCGCTATTTTGGTGGCTTTCCCTAGAAACGCGTCTGTTCCAATTGCTGGACAGTTGCCGTTGAACACTTCCCCAAAACCTCGCGCCAACATGCCCG
>JBCDDQ010000096.1:0-15926 GCA_039180225.1 Pseudomonadota bacterium | reverse complement strand
TTGAGAGCTACATGCACAAGAAGCTGGTGAGCACGGGCCTCTGACATGATCCCACAATTTTCAAGCGATACAGCGCTCCTGCTGATCGATGTGCAGCAGGGCGTGAATGTGTTGTCCCATTGGGGCGGGCCAACGGGCCGGCGCAACAATCCGGACGCAGAGCCGAACATGGCACAGCTGCTTGAGGCCTGGCGCCAGAGCCGCTTGCCCGTGGCCTACACACAGCATGATTCCCGCGAGGCGGCTTCCCCCTTAAAGCTCTCCAAAGCCGGAGGCGCGTGGCTTGAGGGGCTTGCGCCGGCGCCCGAAGAGCTGGTGGTGTGCAAGGATGTGAACAGCGGGTTCATCGGCACCAACCTGGAGATCGAACTCAGACACCTGGGTGTCAAAAGGCTGGTGGTCACCGGCTTCTTTACCAATATGTGTGTGGAAACAACGGTGCGTATGGCTGGCAATATGGGCTTCGACACGTACCTCGTGCACGACGCTTGTGCCACCACGAACCGCGTCGGTCCGGACGGCAGCGACCGGGACCCTGAGCTGGTGCACGACATGACCGTGGCCAATCTGCATGGTGAATTTTGCACAGCAATCGATCACCGGCAGGCGCTCGCTCTGCTGGCGGGGGATGCCAGCGACTTGGAGAGGGTTCAAGGCAATGAGTGAGTATGGCGCACAGAACATGGTCACGCCTCTTGAGCGTGTGATGATGCATCGGCCCGGCGCCGCGATGGCAAACGCAGATCCGGCCGTCTGGAACTATGGCGGTGATTTGAACGGCGAAACGCTCGCCCGGCAACACGCTACCTTTGCACAGATTGTCGAGGCATCGGGGGCGAAGATCGAATGGCTTCCGGATGGTCACGACGGACTGGCCGATGCGGTCTTCACCCACGACCCGTCGCTGGTCACGGACAGAGGCGCTATCTTGTTGAACATGGGCAAGCCGCTCCGCAAGGACGAACGCTTCGCCCACGCGGCCTATTATGACAGCGCCAAGGTGCCGGTGCTGGGCCAGGTCAGTGCGCCCGGGACGGCGGAGGCCGGGGATTGTCTCTGGTTGGATGAGGCTACGCTGGCTGTGGGCCGGGGCTTTCGAACCAATCAGGCGGGTATTGATCAGCTCTCAGAGCTGCTGGCCCCACTGGGCGTCACCGTGCTGGCCTACGACCTGCCGGTTTACAAGGGCGCCCAGGCCTGCCTGCACCTCATGTCGATCATCAGCCTTCTGGCAGAGGAATTGGCGCTGATCTACGAGCCTCTCATGCCGGCCAGCTTCTATCAGCTGCTCCAAGCGCGCGGCATTGAACTGCTGTCAGCCCCGGCGGAGGAGTTTGAGGCCAGTCATGGGCTGAACCTCAACGTGCTGGCCCTTTCGCCGCGCCATGGTGTGATGATTTCAGGCTTTCCGCGCACGCAAGCGTTGATGGAAGAGGCAGGATGCCGAATTGAGACTTTCGACGGCGCAGAGCTTTGCATAAAGTGTGAGGGTGGACCCACGTGCCTCACGCGTCCAGTGCGGCGCGCCTGACGGGTGTTTGAACCAAATAAGAGGGAGGCGGTTTGGTAATGTCAAAATGGCTTGTATCAACCGAGTGGCTTGCGGACCATTTATCAGCACCTGATGTGGTGGTGATGGATGCCTCCTGGCATTTGCCCACCGAGAACCGGGACCCCAAGGCAGAGTATTTGGATGAGCACATTCCAGGAGCGCTCTTCTTTGACATTGACGAGCTGTCAGATTCCGACAGTCCCCTGCCCCATATGCTGCCGGCACCGGAAAAGTTTGCCTCTCGCATGCGGCGCATGGGCGTGGGCGACGGGAACCGCGTCGTGGTTTATGACACCCAAGGGCTGTTTTCCGCGGCGCGGGCCTGGTGGATGTTCCGGGTATTCGGCCATGAGGACGTGGCCATCCTGGATGGTGGCTTGAAGAAGTGGAAGGATGAAGGCCGCGCGCTCGACTTTGACGAGCCGCGCCCGCGCCAGGAGCGCCACTTCAGCGCCAGACTGCAAACCACCATGGTGTGCGAGCGCGAAGACATGGAGAAGATCTCCGCGTCCGGCAACCGCCAGATTGTCGATGCCCGCTCCGCGCCGCGCTTTGCCGGCGAAGAGGTGGAGCCACGTCCCGGATTGCGGTCCGGTCATATTCCCGGCAGCCGCAACGTGCACTATGCAAGCCTTCTGAACACGGACAGCACGGTAAAGTCGGCAGACGAGATTGAAGCGGCGTTCAAGGACGCCGGTGTTGATCTGAGCCGGCCCGTGGCCACCACGTGCGGGTCCGGTGTCACGGCCGCCATCTTAGCGCTTGGGCTTGAGCTCACTGGCCACAGGGACATCGTTCTCTATGATGGCTCTTGGACAGAGTGGGGAAGCGATGAAGCGCTGCCGATTGAAACCGGCGCCGCCAAATGAGCAGAATTGGCAAGCCCGGCGGCTCGTTGAACAAGCCTGCCAACAGCAACAAGAGCGGCAAAGGCAAGGCCGACACCCCGGCCCCGGTGCCCACCACCGTGACCTTCCTGGAAATGTTTGCCGAGCCGCTTTTAAACGTGCCACCGCCAGCCCAGAAGATCGCCTTGATGAAGGCAGAAAAGCCGCCTGTGCACTACACCCGTTACCTCTATGGCACCGTAGGGGCAGATTACTTGTGGGTGGACCAGATGCGCATCAGCGATGCCGATCTTGCGGCCACCACACAAGATGACAAGTACGAGACCTATGTTCTGATGTGCGATGGCTGCCCGGCGGGCTATTTTGAGCTGGATTTGAGACAGATGCCTGAAATCGAGCTCGCCTATTTCGGTCTTGTGCCGGAGTATGCAGGCCGCGGTCTTGGCAAATATCTCCTGGCCCAAGCCATCAAGATTGCCTGGTCAAACGACCCTGAACGGATGCATGTGGAAACCTGCACTCTGGATCATCCTGCTGCGCTGCCGCTCTACCAGAAGTGTGGCTTCACGCCCTATGCGCAGAAGGACAAAGAGATGTATCCGCTGGAGTAGGTGAACCAACTGGTCACTGGGGTTTGAAGCCGCCTTCTTTAAACCCCTGCCCCTAAGCACCAAACACAATCCGGATGTGCCGGCTGCTGTGCAGTTCACGGTGTGACACCAGCCAGGTTTGCACCGGAATGGGTGGGAGCACGTTTGCAAGCACATGTTCGACGCCCGCTATGTCTTCGGCGGTGTCACGCGGCAGAAGACCGATCGCCAAACCATGCCGGATCAGCTCAAGCGTAACCGTTCCGCTGGCAGTGTTGACGTTGAAGTTTTCCCGCGACACCGGCAACCCAAGGGCATTGAGCGTTGGCACCCCGGGATAGAATACAGCGATGTTCGTGGTTGCGCTGCGTTGGGGCGCCGTCCTTAATCCATTGGCCCTCGCGTTCGCAAGGGCGCAAGGGGTCGCTTAGTGCAGAATCTGGCTGAGGAACAGCTTGGTGCGGTCGCTCTTCGGACTGGTGAAGAACTCTTCAGGCTCATTCTGCTCGATAATCTGACCTTCATCCATAAAGATCACCCGGTTCGCCACTTGGCGGGCAAAGCCCATCTCGTGGGTCACACAGATCATGGTCATGCCTTCTTGGGCGAGATCCACCATCACGTCGAGCACTTCCTTGATCATTTCAGGGTCGAGCGCCGAGGTGGGCTCATCGAACAGCATGATCTTCGGGCTCATGCACAAAGAGCGGGCAATGGCCACACGCTGCTGCTGACCGCCGGAGAGCTGGCCGGGATACTTGTTGGCCTGCTCGGGGATCTTCACGCGCGTGAGATACTCCATGGCGATGGCTTCCGCATCGGCCTTGGGCATCTTGCGCACCCAGATGGGCGCCAACGTGCAGTTCTGCAAAATGGTCAGGTGCGGGAACAGGTTAAAGTGCTGGAACACCATGCCCACTTCCCGGCGGATCTCATCGATCTTTTTCACATCGTTGGTCAGCTCAATGCCGTCCACGACGATCTGCCCCTTCTGATGTTCTTCCAGCCGGTTGATACAGCGGATGAGCGTGGACTTGCCGGAGCCGGACGGTCCGCACACAACGATGCGCTCGCCTTCATAGACGGTCAGGTTGATGTCGCGCAGCACGTGGAAATCGCCGTACCACTTGTTCATCCCTGAGATCTGGATCGCGACCTCATCGGACACTTTCATCTTTGGACTGGCTTTGCGCACCGGCGCCTTCTTGGCAGGTGCCTTTTTCGCTGGCGCTCTTTTCGGAGCCGGTTTCTTCGCCGCTGCTCTGGCCATGATTAATGTTCCTCACTCACCTTTTGTGTCCGGTATGGAGTTTGTTTTCCATGAAAATCGAATAACGCGACATGCCGAAGCAGAAGATCCAGAAGACGATCCCCGCAAACACCAGGCCGGTCATATGGGTTGAAGGCGCAAACCAGTTTGCATCTGCACCCACCTCGCGCTGAATAATGCCCAAGAGGTCAAACAAGCCAATGATCAGAACCAGGGTTGTGTCTTTGAACAGTCCGATGAACGTGTTCACGATACCCGGGATCACCAGTTTCAATGCCTGCGGCAGGACGATCAGGCCCATCATCTTCCAATACGGAAGACCCAGTGCCTGTGCGCCTTCGTACTGGCCCTTCGGAATGGCCTGCAGGCCGCCGCGCACCACCTCAGCCATATAAGCAGCCGAGAACAGGGCGACGCCAATCAGGCAGCGCAGCAGTTTGTCGAAGTTCACACCTTCCGGTAGGAACAAGGGCAGCATCACCGAGCTCATAAACAGCACGGTGATCAGCGGCACACCGCGCCAGAACTCAATGAAGATCACTGAGGCCATGCGCACTGCCGGCATGGACGAGCGCCGGCCAAGGGCCAGCAGGATGCCAATAGGCAACGATGCCACAATCCCCGTTATGGCCACTACCAGAGTGACCAACAGCCCGCCCCAAAGCGAGGTTTCAACGGCCACCAGACCGAAGGAAAAGTCCACCAGGAAGTAGAGCAGGAAGATGTAGGCCAAGATCGCGGCCGGCACCATGAGCACGGACGCCACGTCCACATCTGAACCGGTGGTTTGAGCCCGGATGATAAAGACCGCTGAAGCCGCCAGCGCGACGATGGTCAGGAAGGCCAGCAGCTTCCAGCTGCCCGACTCCACGCCAAAGTCGCCGCCCGTGAGCAGAATAAGCGCCATAACCGGATAGACACCGGCCATGAACAGGCACGCCCACTTGCGCCACGGCAAATTCTCGATCAATACCCAGGCCAAGCCAATGGCACCCACCAGCATGGCAAGATCAACCCGCCATCTCTCATCCAGCGGATAAGGCCCATAGATGAACGTGGCAAACTTGGCCCGCACGAAGGCCCAGCAGGCCCCGACAATGATGCCCTGTTCGTCGTTGTTCAGGCAGGCCTGGTTATTCTCCCCGGTCCAAACGGCCCGAACGAAGCCCCAATCAATGATGGTGTTCAAGAAGAGGTACGTAATGTAGAGGCCTACAAGCGTGAGGATCCCGTTTGTCACGTCAGCGAAGAGGTTCTGACGGATCCAGCCCATGACACCGGTTGTCGAGGCCGGAGGCGGCATGGTCGGGGCCATCTCGGTTCTGATATACGGCTCAATCTTTGCTTTGGTTGCCATGATCAGCGCTCCGTCAGCGCCATGCGCGCGTTGTACCAGTTCATGAACATGGAGGTGAGCAAGCTCAACGTCAGATACACCGCCATGGTCATCAGCAACACTTCCACCGCCTGGCCGGTCTGGTTCAGCACCGTTCCGGCGAACACCGAAACCAGATCCGGGTAAGCGATGGCCGTGGCCAGAGAGGAGTTCTTGGTCAGGTTCAGATACTGGCTCGTTAAGGGCGGAATAATTACGCGCATGGCCTGCGGGATCACGACCAAACGGAGCGTGGGTCCGTTCCGCAAACCCAAGGCATGGGCCGCTTCCGTCTGTCCATGGCTCACGGCCAGGATGCCCGCCCTGACGATCTCGGCAATAAACGATGCCGTGTAGAGCGCCAGAGCAATCAGAAGCGCGACGAATTCTGGGATAATCTGCAGACCGCCGGAGAGGTTAAATCTGCCCTTCTCGGAAATTTCAACGCCGATCGGCATGCCTGAGAAGAGATAGGCCAAGAACGGCAGCCCAAGAACAAGGCCCACCGAAGTCCAAAATACCGGAAACTGCGCGCCGGTTGCTTCTTGGCGCTTGCGCGCCCAACGGCGGATGAAGAAGGAGGCCACCAGAGCAATCAGGAACGCGTAGCCGATCGCGCCCGATCCGTCCTCAAACAAGGGCTTGGGGATGTAGAGCCCGCGGCTGTTGAGGTAAACCAGCCCTTCGACCGGCTCCAAGGAATTCCTGGCGTTCGGCAATGCACCCAAAACGGCGAAATACCAGAAGAAAATCTGGAGCAACAACGGAAGATTCCGGAGCGTTTCCACATAGACGGTCGCAATCTTGGCAACCACCCAGTTGCTGGACAGTCGCATGATGCCAACCAGGAAGCCAAAAATTGTCGCGAGGATAATGCCGATGAACGCGATCAAGATCGTGTTCAGTAGGCCGACGACGAACACCCGGCCATAGCTGGACGCCTCTGAATATGGCACCAGGGTCTGAATGATCCCAAAACTGGCGGTTGTGTCCAAAAAGCCAAAGCCGGAGGCAATCTTCTGCCTCTCCAGGTTGACGAGTGTGTTGGTGACGATCTCGTATCCGAACCAGACGACCAGAATGATCAGAAGTGCCTGTGAGACCAGTGCGCGGACCCTCGGATCGTTCCACATGGGAACTTTGGCGCTCTCCAGGTCTGCGTCTTGTGTTTCCGCTGACATGATGCCGCTTCAACCCCTCCCCGTTGCCGGAAGCCCTGTTCCCTCTTTTTGGGCCACCACCAACCTTGTTACTCAACAGCTCTTGCGCAAACTTGGACGGGTTTGGTCCCGCCACCTTCTGTCTTTTAATTGTCACAGTCTCGCCCGAAATGCCCACCGGGTTCAAGACAAAAAAGTGGGCCCGGGATGAAGTGCCGCCGTTTCGGCTGCAAATTCCTCCCGGGCCCTTAATGGTTATCCGTGGTTAGCGGACCGGCGGTGCGTACTGGATGCCGCCTTTCGACCACAGGGCGTTCACGCCGCGGGCGATGCCGAGCGGGGTGTCCGGACCTACGTTTGCGTCGAAGGATTCACCGTAGTTACCAACCTGCTTGATGATGTTGTAGCCCCAGTCGTTGCCGACACCGAGGTTCTCACCGAAGTTGCCTTCAACGCCCAAAAGACGCTTAACGGCCGGGTTGGAAGAGCCTTTCATTTCATCGACGTTCTTGGAGGTCACGCCCATCTCTTCAGCGTTCACCATCAGGAACAGAGACCACTTCACCAGGTTGAACCACTGGTCATCGCCCTGACGGACAACCGGCCCCAGAGGCTCTTTGGAAATGATTTCCGGCAGAACGATGTGATCGTCGGCGTTGGACAGTTTCAGGCGCTGTGAGTAAAGGCCAGAAGCATCCGTGGTATACACGTCGCAACGACCTTTGTCATAGGCTTGAACAACTTCGTCAGCTTTTTCGAATGCAACCACTTCGTACTTCATGTTGTTGGCACGGAAGTAGTCGGCAACATTCAGCTCGGTGGTGGTGCCGGTGTTGGTGCACACAGCAGCGCCAGCCAATTGCAGAGCAGAGGTTACGCCAAGAGACTTGCGCACCATGAAGCCCTGACCGTCATAGTAGTTCACACCAGCGAAGTTCAGGCCGAGGGCCGTGTCGCGGGTTGCGGTCCAGGTGGTGTTCCGGGACAGCATGTCCACTTCACCAGATTGCAGAGCGGTAAAGCGCTCTTTAGCGGACAGCGGCGTGTACTTCACCTTGCTGGCATCGCCGAATACGGCAGCAGCAACAGCGCGGCAAACGTCAACGTCCATGCCGGTCCAGTTGCCTTTGTCGTCCGGGTTCGAGAAGCCGGCAAGACCTTGGCTCACACCACACTGAATGTGGCCTTTGGCCTTCACGTCATCCAGCGTTGCAGCAGAAGCTGCTTGTGCTGCCATCATGCTGATTGCTGCACCAGCAGCGATCGAAAGGATTTTGGTTTTCATGTCTGACCCTTTGTCGTTACCAATAGGTACATTTGCGCGCACGCATACCCAGGCTCCCCTCACTCAAGAGGCGCCCACACCAGTATTAGCTCTGTGCTTCGAAATACGGTTACGCACGATTTGGTTGTAGTAGTTTTCACTCCCAGAGGGGGTATTCCCTCCCTCTTGCGAGCCTTTTTGGCGCCAAAATGCCTCATTGGTCAAGAGGCGAGATGTATTCCTGTCATAATTGGTTTACGAGGGGGCGCCGATGGCGCTAGGTCAACAGCACAAAAACCCAGGCAGATGTAACGTAATGTCAACTTCACAAAAATCCCCAAAAAAACTCGGTCCACGGACAAACATTGTCCATTCCGGGCGCCATCCGAGCGAGAACCAAGGGTTCGTCAATCCACCCGTTTACCACGCCTCCACCATTTTTTATCCAAGCTATGAAGCACTGCAGGACAAGAATGCACGGTACGTTTATGGCCGCCGTGGCACGCCAACCATGGAAGCTCTCGAGGAAGCCGTGGCCGCGCTTGAAGGGGGCCACGGTGCCAAGATATGCCCGTCCGGGTTGTCCGCCATCACGACCATGCTGCTGACATTCCTGAAAGCAGGCGATCATCTTTTGGTGACCGACAGCACCTACCGGCCAACCCGCAGCTTTTGCGACCACGTGCTTAAGGGCCTCGGCATTGAAACCACCTATTACGACCCGCTCATTGGCAGCAACATTGCCTCCATGTTCAAAGACAACACAAAACTCATCTATACTGAGAGCCCCGGATCTCAGACGATGGAAGTGCAAGACATTCCCGCCATCGCTGAGGCCGCTCAGGCCCGAGGCATTCTGGTCTCCACCGACAATACCTGGTCTGGCGGTCACTACTTTAAGGCCTTCGAGCACGGCTGCGACATCTCCGTGCAGGCCGGCACGAAGTACATCGTGGGGCACTCCGATGCCATGCTCGGCACCATCACGGTCTCAGAAGCGCATTGGGAGCAGCTGGACCGGTATTGGCAGTTGATCGGCTCGTGCGCCGGTCCCGACGACATCTATCTCGGCCAGCGCGGCCTGCGCACCCTGGACGTGCGCCTGGAGCGCCACATGAAGAACACGATTGAGATCGCCAGTTGGCTGATGGAGCGCCCCGAAGTGGCCGAAGTCATGTACCCTGCCCTGCCATCAGATCCCGGCCACGAAATCTGGAAGCGCGACTATACCGGCGCGAGCGGGCTCTTCTCTTTCGTCCTGAAACCGGTGGCCGAAGAGGCCGTTGCCGCCTTCTTCAACACATTGGAGCTCTTTGGCATGGGATATTCCTGGGGCGGCTATGAGAGCCTTGCCGTACCGTTTGATCCCACCAGCTACCGCACTGCGACAGAATGGCCCCATGCAGGATCCGGCGTGCGTCTCCATATCGGGCTGGAAGACGTGGACGATCTGAAGGCTGACCTGGACCGGGCATTTGCCGTCCTGAAGGCCTCATCAGCTTGATCTGAAGGAGAGAGCATTTTGAAACGCCTATTTGCAGCGCTTGCGCTTGTCCTTGCGTTTGGCGGCACAGCGCTGGCGAACGACGATCCTGATCTGATCTTCAAGAAGTCGACCGTGTTCAAGCTTCTCTCACCCGACCACAAGTTGGCCACCTACGCTATTGATGATCCGCTCGTTGAAGGTGTGGCCTGCCACTTCACGGTGCCTGAAAAAGGCGGCTGGATTGGCTGGGCGGGCCTGGCCGAAGAACTTTCTGATGTGTCGCTCGCCTGCCGTCAGGTGGGCCCGGTGAAGTTCAAGGGCAAGTTTGAGCAAGGCGATGCCATGTATAAGGAGCGCCGCTCGGTTTTCTTCAAGAAGATGCAGATCGTGCGCGGCTGCGATCCCAAGCGCAACGTGCTGGTTTATCTCAGCTACTCCGACAAGCTCATAGAGGGCTCGCCGAAGAACTCGACCTCAACCGTACCCCTCATGCCCTGGGGCACACAGGTTGCACCGCGCTGCGGTGATTTTCTGGAAGACTGATCTCGCGCGCCCGGCCGTTCTGGTGTAAAACGCGCAATCCAGACGAGCCGAGTGCGCCCCGAAGATGGATCACAGTCAGTACAATCAGTATTACATCCGCGACATCCTGAGTGCGGTGAAGACGATTGCTTTCGTGGGGGCGTCCAAAAACACGATCCGTCCCTCCTACATGGCGATGATGTACATGCAGCAGAAGGGCTATCGCGCCATCCCGATCAATCCAGGACTGGCCGGCGACAAGATCCTGGGCGAGACGGTTTATGCCTCGATCAGCGACGTGCCCGAGCCAATCGACATGGTGGATATCTTCCGCAACGCCGAAGCGGCCGGCGCGATCACCACGGAGGCTCTGTCTCTGACCCCCGTGCCGAAGGTCATTTGGATGCAGCTCTCCGTCGTCAATGAGGACGCGGCTAAGCGCGCTGAAGAGGCCGGCGTGAAGGTGGTTATGAACCGCTGCCCCAAGATGGAATATGGCAAGCTTTGCGGCGAATGGGGCTGGATGGGTGCCAACTCCGGGCGCATCACCGCGCGTAAGGGCACAATCACCGGTGACCGGATCCAGAGCCTCGGCATCAGCAAGGCGGCCGTATGACGGCCACGATTTGGCTCAGGGCTGAAGAGAAGCCGTTTGAAAGGCGCACACCGTGCGTGCCAGGCGATGCGGCCAAGTTGGTGTCCGCCGGTTATCGCGTGGTTGTGGAGCGTTCGAGCCAACGGGCCATAGCCGCTGAGGATTACGAGGCCGTGGGCTGCGAGTTGGCCGATGAGGGTAGCTGGCCAGACGCGCCAGACGACGCCTTCATCTTGGGATTGAAAGAACTGCCCGCAGACACGCAACCTCTGCGCCACCGACACATCCATTTCGCTCATATCTTCAAAGGTCAACCCGGGGCGGAGCACATGCTGAAACGCTTCAAGGGTGAAGGCGGACAGCTGTTCGATCTGGAATGCCTGGTGGACGAAAGCGGGCGCCGGATTGCTGCTTTCGGCCATTGGGCCGGCTACGCTGGGGCGGCCGTGGCGGTTGCCGCCTGGTGCGGCCAAAAGCAAGGTGCCAACCCCCCGCTCGGCGCGCTGAAGGATTACGATCGCCGGGGCGTGTTGGTGGATGAGCTTCAGAGCGCTCTCGCAGACGCAGGCGATGCCCGGCCGAACGCCATTGTCATCGGGGCGCTAGGCCGTTCAGGGCGCGGAGCCGTCAGTTTGTTTGAAGAGCTTGGCCTTGAGGTCACCAGGTGGGACTTGGCGGAAACCAAGCCTGGCGGGCCCTTCCGCGACATCCTGGAGCATGATCTCTTCATCAACTGTGTGCTGCTGGCTCCCGGCTGCCCAGCCTTCATCACGAGCGATATGCTGGCGGCCGGTGAGCGGCGCCTCTCGGTTATTTCTGATGTGAGCTGCGATCCGGGCAGCCCGCACAATCCGCTGCCCATCTATGAGGCGTGCACCGATTTCGCAAACCCCACGATGCGCGTCTCCGCAGGTCCGCCGCCGCTCGATCTGATCGCCATTGACCATTTGCCGTCCATGTTGCCGTTGGAATCCAGCGAAGACTATTCAAGCCAACTGATCAGTGCCCTTATAACCCTGGACAAGCCCGACGAAGGCGTGTGGGCCCGGGCGCTCAGCGAATACAACACACACATAAGTTCGGTTTAGGGAGAAAAACCAAATGGCACGCATTCATTGGATCGGCACCGGTCTGTCGACCGTTCCGGGTATCCGCCGCTTGATCACTAACGGACACGCCATAACCTTGTGGAACCGCACGGTTTCCAAAGCTGAAGAGGCCGCGGCCGGCCTAAACGGGGATTTTGAGATCCGCGAATTCTCAATGGATGCGCTGAAAGATGCGCTGCAGCCGGGGGATGTGGGCATTTCCATGTTGCCGGGTGACTTTCATGTGCCCGTGGCCAAAGCATGCCTGGAGGCCGGGGCCCATTTTGTCTCCAGCTCCTATATTTCGCCCGAAATGCGCGAGCTGGACAGCACCGGCAAATCCAAAGGGCTTTGCCTTGTGAACGAGGTTGGCCTCGACCCGGGCATCGATCATCTGATGGCCCACGTGCTGATGGATGATTACCGCAAGAGCATCGCGTTTTCGCCTGACAACCGGCTGCAGTTTCGTTCCTATTGCGGCGGGGTGCCGAAGATCCCAAATCCGTTCCGTTACAAGTTCAGCTGGTCTCCGCTTGGGGTGCTGAAAGCGCTGAAGTCGCCCTCAAAGAGCATCCAGAACGGTGCCGTGATCGAAACCACCGCGCCCTGGGATGCGCTTTCCAGCTACGAAGCCTTGCTGCCGGACGGGGCGGAAAGCTTTGAGGTTTATCCGAACCGCGATTCCCTGCCCTTCATGGATGATTACGGCTTTGAACCGGCCTGGCCGGTGGACCAGTTTGTGCGCGGCACTCTGCGCCTCAACGGCTGGGCCGACGCTTGGGACGAAATCTTCAAGACCGTGGGCAACATGAGTGCAGATGAGCTCGCCGCCTTGAGCGCACGCCTGGAAGCAGAGAACAGTTACAACGAAGGTGAGCCGGACCGGGTGGTGCTCTGCGTTGATCTGCAGGCCCAGCGCGATGGGCGCGATGTGTTCTCCAAGAGCTACGTGCTCGATGCCGCAGGTGACGCCACCCATACCGCCATGGCCCGCCTGGTTTCCATTCCAGTGAGTTTTGCTGTCGAGGCTGTGCTCAACAAGGAATTGCCGGACGGCGTCTCCGCCGCCCCCAATAATCCGGATCTCGCCCGCAAGTGGCTGGCGGCCTTGCGCGAACGGGGCGAGCCCATGGAACTTGTAGACCGGCTCGGCTGAAGGCTATCCTCAGATGGACCCTCATGACGGCGCAATGATCCGTTTTCAGCCGCGCATCCGCAAGGGTGCGTTCTTCGATGCGTCCTGGCGTTACGGTTGCCGCAACTTCTCCGTCTACAACCGCACCTACATCTCCAGCACTTTCTCCGACCCGCTGGAGGAGTATTGGCATGTGATCAACCACGTGGCCCTGTGGCCCGTGATGGGCGAGCGGCAGGTGGAGATATCTGGACCCGATGCGGCACGCTTTACTCAGTATCTGACGCCGCGCAACCTGGATAAATGCGCTGTGGGCCAGTGCAAATATGCGCTGATCACGGCGGGCGACGGGGGCATTGTGTGCGACCCTATCCTGCTTCGGCCTGATGAAGACAGGTTCTGGCTCTCCACGTCCGACTGCGATCTGGAGCTCTGGAGCCGCGCGGTGGCCGATCATGCCGGTATGGATGTGTCGGTGCGCGATGCCGATGTTTCGGTCATCCAGGTTCAGGGACCAAAATCGCCCGGCTTGATGGTGAACCTGGTGGGCGAGAAGATCCTGAATCTGAAGTATTACTGGCTCATGCGCGCACCGTTCAAGGGCACCGAGCTGATTATCTCGCGCACAGGCTGGAGCGGCGAGTTCGGCTACGAGATCTATCTGGACACGCCTGAGTTGGGCAGCAGCCTGTTTGATGCGCTGATGGAGGCCGGCAAACCTTTCAATGTGGCGCCTGGGGCAGTGAACCATGTGCGGCGCATTGAATCGGGCATTCAGTCCTGGGGCCTTGATATGACACTTCAGCACACCCCTTATGAGGTGGGGCTGGGCCGGCTGGTGGACCTGGAGATGCCCCATGACTTTATCGGCCGAGCGACATTGGAGCGGCTCGCCGATCAGCCGTTGTCCAGGGCCCTGGTCGGCCTTGTGGTTGAGGGGGCGGCGCTGAAGCCAAATGAGGATGTGTGGCCGGTTTATGCGGACGGCGCACAGGTGGGCCAGCTGACCAGCCTTGCGCACTCGCCGCGGCTGGAGTGCAACATCGCCTTGGCGACGGTTGAGGCTGGCTTGAGCGCGGCCGGGACGGCGCTTCAGGTGGAGACGTGGGATGGTCTACGCGGTGCAGTTGTCACGTCCCTGCCCTTCTTGCCCAAGCGTCAGTCTGCGGATGCACGCAGCCTTTATGCGGAGCTTGGTGGATAGCGCCGGGATTGCAACCCGATTTTAAGGTTGAATTGGCAAGTTGGGTGAGATATGCACCGCAGCCATCACTTTGGTGCGCGAGCCCGTAGCTCAGCTGGTAGAGCAACTGACTTTTAATCAGTAGGTCCACGGTTCGAACCCGTGCGGGCTCACCAAAGGTTTGTCGAATACCATTCCACCTCTCTCGAGCGCCAAATCACTGGCCATATGGGCGGCCCTTTGATAGGTGATGCGGGCTGCACGTCAACCGACTTGCACATTCACGGACATATGCTTTTTTACTGGGGTCAGTCATGACGAACACCGCAGATCACCAAACGGGCTACGTTCAGGACGTCACGTTCAGCTCAGGCTATGTGGAAACCCTGCAGCCCGCACTTTTGAGCCATGTGGCTGCTGCGGGCGGGTTTTCTGCGCCAGACTCCTCTGGGACCTATCGTTATCTGGAACTTGGCTGCAGTAACGGGGTTACCTTAAATGGTCTCGCAGCGTCAAACCCGCAGAGCACGTTTGTGGGCATCGATTTCAATGAGGAACACATCGCACTGGCGAAACACGGCGCGCAGGTGGCAGATCTGCACAATGTCCAATATCACCATTCGGATTTTCGTGACGTCGGGGCGCTGGACCTGCCCCAATTCGAGTATGTCGCAATTCACGGTGCCTACTCCTGGCTGGACCCAGGGGCCGAGGACGCAGTACACTCAATCGTTGATCAGGTTTTAACAGATAACGGCGTCTTCTTTGTCGACTATATGTCGATGCCCGGCAAGGCTCCCATCGCGCCCATATGGCATCTCCTGCGAACGCTCGCGGATGGTGCGTACGAGAACTCGGCCGAACGAGCCTTGGACGGTTTTGGCCAGTTGAGCGAGCTCGTTGAGCACAACGCAGGCTTTTTCGCCAACAATCCTCATGCCAAAACGGTTCACAAAGCCTGGACGAACACGCTGCAGATGCAACCAAACGCACCCACGCGGCTAGCCCACAATGCCCTCACAGACAACTGGCGCCCAAAGTACTTCGGAGAGGTGGCCGAAACCTGCAAATCCATCGGCTTGAGTTTTGCGGGAAGTACGGAACTACGCATGAACGACAAAGACCTCTCACTGCCACGTGCGCTGCAGATGCTGAATGGCAAAGAGCTCGATGCGATCAAACTCGAGACGGTGAAGGATTTCTTCCACTACAGCCAGCAGCGGAACGACGTTTATGCTCGCTCTGCCAAATCTGAGGACGTTGACGAGGGTCTCTTCACGGCCAGCAGTCATGTTGCATCCCTGTGGCCCGGAAGCCAGCCGACTTGGGAACTTCAAGGCCCTAAAGGCGAAGCAATCGAAACAAACCCTCAGCTGTTTTCACGCGCCTTTGGCTTTATAAATGAAGGGATATGCGGGACGAAAGAGCTTGCCGAAGCCCTTGTCAAGGATGGCCATTCTCGCAAGGACGCGGCCACGACCGTCCGCCGTATGCTGCTTTTGCCGGAATTCCGCGTATTCGCTCGCGCGCCCCTCAAGATTGAACCTGTCCCGCCGCGCGCCGTTCAAGCCCTTAATCGTTACAACGAACTTGCGATCGCATCATACGCAAAAACCGGCGGCACGCTTGTCTTGTCTTCAGAAAGACTGGGGGCTTGCGTTAAGCTGCCGGAACTTGTTTCCGTTGTCACCGCCGCGTTTGTGGGCCATCAAATAGACGAGCTGAGCATTGATCAGGTGGTTCAATTCGTAAGGACGGTTCCAGGAGCCTACGCAACTGGTCAGGGCAGACAAGTAGACGGTGCCAATATCACACGTGAAATGATCTCACCCGCCTGCGATCTGGTGAGAGCACTCGT
>JBCDDQ010000095.1:0-15980 GCA_039180225.1 Pseudomonadota bacterium | reverse complement strand
TTGCTGGCCAGATGGATCACCGTGCCCGCGCCGGCGGTCAGCTCGCGCAGGGCCTGAAGATTGTCCAGATCCCCGGAGGCGGTTTCCACGTCCAGATCGGCGAACAGCTCTTGAGCGGCAGATGGGGAGCGGACCAGGAGACGGACCCGGCGGCCTTCATCCACCAGGCGCTTCACAAGATGGCGGCCTACAAACCCGGTCCCACCTGTAATCGCGATCACATTATCGCTCATCCCGTCAACTCCAACTGTGGCATCCGGGCATACCCGCCCGGACCTGACCCGCTGTGCAGCGCCTATTCGGCAGGCTGCATGGCGATCTGAGCACCTGTCTCCAGAGAGGCTCCAAAATGCACATACTCTTCGTCAAGCTCAGCAATCTCACCGCTCAGGAAGCCGGCTTTTGCCCCGGCCCGGGACAGTTTGCCCGATGAGGTGAACGGCAGGCTGCGCGGCGGTACCAGCACCACGTGGCATTCAATGCCGGCGCTGCGCTGGATAGCGGCCTTCACATCCCGGCGCAGATCTTCGCGCTCAGAACGATCCGGCAGCCGGCAATGGACCAGAACGACCACGTGGTCGTCGTCATTATCGTCTTCGACGGCGAAAGCGGCCGCATCACCGGAGCGCAAGGGCTCCACATGCTCAGCCGACCACTCAATGTCCTGAGGCCAAATGTTGCGGCCATTGTGCAAGATCAGGTCCTTGGACCGTCCGGTGATGACAATCTCGCCGTCCAGCCAATAGCCCATATCGCCTGTGTCCAGCCAGCCATCTTCAGACAGCACGGTCTTGGTGGCGTGGTCATTGCCGAAGTACCCGGCCATCAGGCTGGGACCCTGGATCAGAATGTGACCGATCTCGCGGTCTTTCAGAACCCGGCCATGATCGTCACGCACTTCCACCTTGTGATCGGGCAGCGGCTTGCCACAGACAACGAACGAGCGGGTCTGCTCGGGGCGCTTCCTGGCCAGATCGCCCGCGGGCACGGCCTTGCGGTTCAGTTTGTACTCAAGCCGGTCCACGCAATCAATGCGGACAGGCGCATCCAGATCGGTGAAGGTGATGGCGAGGGTCGATTCGGCCATCCCGTAGCTGGGGAGGAACGCTACGGGATCGAACCCGGCCACCGCCATGCGCTCAGCGAAATCTTCCAGAACGTCAGGCCGCACCATGTCCCCGCCAATGCCGGCAATGCGCCAGGCAGACAGGTCGAGATCTTTGGCCCCGCCATTGACCCGGCGCGAGGCCAGATCGTAGCCGAACGAAGGCCCGTAGGCCACGGTGCACCGGTTGTCCGACATCAGCTTGAGCCACAGGGCGGGCCGGCGGGCAAAGGCCGGGGTGGCCAGATAATCCACAGTGACCTGGCCCATGCATGGTGACAGCAGAAAGCCGACCAGGCCCATGTCGTGGTAAAGCGGGAGCCAGGAAAACGCCCGGTCATCGTCGCGGATGCCCATGCCGTATTTGAGGATCCGGCTCACATTCGCCATCGCGGCCCGTTGGGTGATGAGAACACCCTTGGGATTGCTCGTGGAGCCGGATGAATATTGAATGTAAGCCTGATCATCGGGGCCAAAGGGCGTGAGATCTACGCCCTTGCCCGAAATCTCTGCCAGTTCGTCGTGGGTGAGCACCAGTTTGGCGCCGGAAAGAGCTGCGGCCTCGGTGATGTGGGAATGCAGATCATCGGGCGTGATCAACGCAGTGCAATCTGCGCTTTCAATCAAACCGGCAATGCGCTGCACGTAAGCATCGCGCCCGCCGATATACATGCTGTACGGCATGGGGCAGGGCACCAGGCCCGCATATTGGCACCCGAAAAAGACTTCAACAAATGCCGCTTTGGTTTCTGCGATCACCCCGACACGGTCGCCGCGCTTCAGGCCGGCTTTCACCAGGCGGCGGCCCGTGGCCAGGGCACGGTCGCGCAGTTCGGCGTAGGTCATGGTTTCGTCGAGGCCGCCGCGCGGGGCGTAGAAGTTCAGTCCTGCAGCGCCTTGGGCCGCATAGTCCAAACCTTCAGAGAGAGTTGGAAATTCACCGAGTATTCTCGGTTGTTCCGGATCCCGTTGAATCCGCGTCAGCTCGCTCACTGCTTCCGCCATAAATCTACCCACACTGCCCCATACAAATCCTCAGTCTTCGGCTTCGCCTACACCACGAAACCCAAAGACCATCGGTTCTCGTTCCCAAGGACTGATTGCTCGTTCTGTGCCCGCAATATGCCCACACGCAAACCAACCGGCCCGCTCACGTCATCTAGATAAGCAGATACGGCCAATCACCCAAATCAATTGGTGTTTCAGAATGTAACGGTTGTGGAAACCATCTTAGGAGCCCGTTAACGTTCCGAACACCTCCAAGCTCACCAGCTTGTGCGCATTGATGTAGGCAAAGAGCGCCAGGGCCCCCATCACCACCCCCAAACACCAAACCGCCAGATAGGACGATGCCGACGGCGTTTGAGGAGGGCCTGCCTCTTCCGGCTCGGCGCCAAGAGCGCGTTCCTGGGCGACGATCTGGTGGGCCACATACTCAGTGAGCTTTTCCTCAATCACCCGCCGGCTCTCGGTTTCACACAGGATCTTGCGGTCTTCGGGCCCGTCGTAGATCAGCATGTAGGTGCGCGGATCGGGCTCCATCACCACATGGCTCATGGCATCCACGATCAGCCGCGGCGGATCGCCCGGAACCGCTTTCAGGGTCATGAACACGTCCAGATCTTTCTGGCCTCTGGTGATTTCGGCCATCTCATCAGCCAGGCCCTGAAGGCGCAGAAACCTGAGGTCTGCCACATTGGCACGGGCGTCGAGATATTCGGTTTGCGCCGCGCGGGCGCGCCTTAGTGCCTCTTCGATCAAGGCGGCACGGCTTGCAGCAGATCGTTCTGGGTCTTGACTAGACAACCCATACGCTCCCGGTTGGGTTAAACTCTCGCAGCTGCCGCATTTTGGGACGATCGGACCCTTGGGCCTCGGTCCTTCGTCGCTTAACCAAGCATATCGCACTTTGACGCGAAATGGCATATGGATTTGTGTTTTCAACGGAGAGGACCATGAGCGATCTGCCAAAAAGCGCGCGCCGGGTGGAAGCGGCGGTGGGCGATTTGGGGTTGCGCGCCCGGATTGTCTGCCATGAGGTTTCGTCACGCACCGCCGAAGACGCGGCGGTTGCCTGCGGCTGTGACGTGGGGCAGATCATCAAATCTCTGGTGTTTCAGGGAAAGAAGACGCAAACCGCTTATCTGCTGTTGGTGTCGGGCAAGAACCGGGTGAATGAGAAGGCGGTGGCCAAGATTATCGGCGAGCCTTTGCGGCGCCCGGATGCCGGCTTTGTGCGCGAGGTGACGGGCTATGCCATTGGCGGCATCCCGCCTGTGGGGCACGCGACGCCGCTCGGCACCTATCTGGATCAAGATCTGTTGGCTTATCAGACCGCCTGGGGCGCGGCCGGCACGCCTGAATGCGTGATGGAGCTGAACGTTGAAGCCTTGAGCGCGGCCACTGGGGCGAAAGTGATCAGCGTGTCTTAAACTGGATATCGAAAGCGCGTGCCATGCGTTTTAGGGTTCTCATGCAACCTGATGCACCAATGAGTTGATTGTTGCCGGTGTCGGGCTTGGTGAGTAGGGCGTGGGTCTGCCGGGGGCGGTATGGCACGGTTTGGCGTAAGCTGCGGCGCAGCGTGTGCTGCTGCGATTTTGGGGTTGTCCGCACTTGAGGCGCGGGCTGGCGAGGCTTGGGTTTCGGCCGGTGCGGGCGGCGGCAGAGAAGCTTTTCACAGCTATGGCGGGATCACATGGGCGCCCTTCGGCTCTCTGGACGCTGCAGGTCTGAGGACGCGGGCCTGGGGCAAGGCGTTCAAACTGGATCAGCGCGGTCAGATCGGGGGGGCTGGGGCTGAGGCTGAACTCGGCTGGCAGTTCGTGGGTCCGGCTTGGCGCTTTGCCGCTTTTGCAGGCGCGGCCTGGCGCAACGAGCCCGGCACCGACAGTAAGCTCGGCGCGAACATGGCGGCGCAAGCGAGCTACGCGATAACCAGCCGCTGGAGGTTCATCGCCGATGGGAAGTACACGGTTGGCTTGGACGAAGCCTGGGCCCAGGTGCGGCCCGAATTCAAACTGACCGAAGCGCTCTATGTTGGACTGTCGGCAGCCGGCAGCAAAGGGCCGAACTACAAGCTTGTTCAGAGTGCCGTCACGCTGAGCGGTTTCAGCTACGCCATGCCCTGGATGGGCGATGTCTATGTCTCCGTGGAGGCCGGCGTGCAATATAATGTAACAACAAAAAACGCGGCCCCGTTTGGCGCCTTACATCTTGGTTTTGCCTATTGAGGAAGATGAGCGGAGCGGGCCAAGAGCCCGCCCCGCAAGGGTTTTCCAGCTTAGTGAGCTTTGCCCGACACCTGCCGGATGGCCCTGGCCCAATCCTCAACATGGTAGGACTGAACAATTTTGCCATCTTTCACGGTGTGAATGTCGATGGTCATGATTTTGAACCCGGCCTTTGGCTCGATGCCGAAGAACTTGCCTTTGGGCGTGCCGGTGGCGATGGAGCGCACCACGTAGCGGTCGCCTTGCTGCAGGATCTCCTGCACGTCCCACTTCAGGTCCGGAATGATGGAGCCGAAGAACTTCAAGGTCTTGATCATGCCCTCAGCGCCCTTGCCGCCGCGGGGGGTTGGGATGGATTCCCAGTCGTCCACAACCACTTTGCGAACCCGGTCTTCAAGGTCTTCCGCATTGGGTGCGCTCAGAAGCTGGGTGTAGAACGCCTCGACAACGGCCCGGTTATCGGCATGGGCAACCTGGGCAAGGGTTAAAGCGGCGGCGGCAACAAGGAGCGTGAAAAATCTGCGCATTCTAATCCTCCAGTACTTGGGGTTGGTGTCGGGATTTTGGTGTAGCGCGTGGCTGATTTAGTCGGTAGATACGAAGTTTCGAATTAACTCTTCGGAAAAACCAAACAATGCTCAAACCTCGTGACCTGCGTCTCCTGCTCTATTTCGTGGAGATCGCCCGTGCCGGATCCATCCGGTCTGCTGCGGCAAAACTGGGCCTGTCCCCGGCTGTGGTCAGCGAGGCGCTCTCAGAGCTTGAGGCTTTGGTGGGCGTCACGCTGATCCGGCGCACCACCCGGTCCATGATCCTTACCCCGGACGGAGAGGACATGCTGGAGCACGCCGCCTTAGCCATTTCCGCCGGCGACAGAGCCATGGCTGTGGCCAGGCCGACTTCATCCACACTCGGCGGTCCGGTGCGCATCACGGCGCCCACGGAGGTGGCTGTGGGCTGGTTCCCGCCCTTGCTGCGCGCATTTGAGGCCACTCACCCCGGCGTTCGGGTTGAGGTGGACGCAGAAGATGCCATTGTGGCGCTGGCCTCGAGCGATCTGGATCTCGCTATACGCACCCGTTTTGCCGAGCGCCCCAAGGCCGGCAAGGATCTGTGCGCCTGCCTGCCGCTGGAGTTGGTCTGTGCGCCCCGGCAACTGGGCGAAGGCGATGAGCCGTTGGAGGCAAGGCTTCAGCGCATGGGGATCATCGGCACGGCATCCAGGCCCCGGCGCGGCGGGCGAACCCTGGTGGTCCGCGACGATCAGGATGGCGCGGTGCGTGAACTCACCGTGCCGGTGCGCTTTTCGGTGAACAACCAACTTGTGGCCCACCGCTTTGCCCTGGAAGGCTTCGGCTCAGCGCTTCTGTTCCGCGATGGGGTGGCGGCTGATTTGACGGCGGGACGCCTGGTGCCCGTGGCGCCGGGCTTCAGCTTTGGCTACGTCACCTGCCAGGTGGTGCCCCGGGACAAGTACCCCACGCGCCAAGCCCAAGCCCTCATGGCTTATCTGCTGAAACATGCACCTGCGCAAACAAAAACCGGCGCCCAGCCGTGAGGCGGACGCCGGTTTCTGTAACTGATTTTACGTGGTTACGCCAATGCGGGCGTTGCCATCATTTCGCGGGCCGCGTTTTTCACGGCTTTTTGAACCTTTTCGAAGGCCCGAACCTCGATCTGACGGATCCGCTCGCGGCTTACGTCAAACTCTTGGGAGAGCTCTTCAAGGGTCACGGGATCCTCCGACAGGCGGCGGGCTTCGAAAATCCGGCGCTCGCGATCATTGAGGTTGTCCATGGCGTCGTGCAGGAGCCCCATGCGGCTGGAATGCTCTTCGCTTTCCACCAGCACTTCTTCCTGGTCCGGTTCTTCGGACACAAGCCAATCCTGCCATTCACCGGAGCCTTCGCCGTCCACCTTCAGCGGGGCGTTGAGCGAGGAATCCCCGCCCAAGCGGCGGTTCATGGAGATGACATCGTCTTCCGGCACGCCCAGGCGTTCGGAGATTTCGGCCACCTGATCGGGACGGAGATCCCCATCCTCAAGGGCTTCAATCTGGCCTTTCACCTTGCGCAGGTTGAAGAACAGCTTTTTCTGGCTGGCCGTGGTGCCCATTTTCACAAGGCTCCACGAACGCAGGATGAATTCCTGAATGGAAGCGCGGATCCACCACATGGCATAGGTCGCCAAGCGGAACCCGCGGTCGGGCTCAAACCGTTTCACCGCCTGCATGAGGCCCACATTGCCCTCAGAGATGACCTCATTGATGGGCAGGCCATAGCCGCGGTACCCCATGGCGATTTTCGCCACCAGGCGCAAATGGCTGGTCACCAGCTTGTGGGCTGCATCACGGTCGCCCTTTTCACGCCATTGCTTGCCGAGTTCATATTCCTCCTCGTGCGAAAGCATCGGAAAAGTGCGGATTTCCTGCAAATACCGGCTCAAACCGCCGTCACTGGAAAGCACAGGCACTTTATTCGTGGCCATCTGGTGTCACTCCTTTTTGGGGGCTTTTTCGGCGAGCTTTGCCATTCCCCATTCAAGATTAATATAAGTACTCAGCATACGAATTTTAAGGTCTGTCAGATCACTCCCGCTCACATTGCCGCGGGTTGCAGGTGATTGCTTGGCGAACTTCGGACCTTGGTTACTAGACGGTTAATCCTTCGCGAATCTGTCGCTCTAAAGGGGATAAACTTGGCGGATGCGGCCGTTGCGGGCGCGAACCTTCACTTTCCACCAGCGGCCATCGCGAACCCCGTGAAATGTGTAGTTACGTCCGGCGCACTCCACCATGCGGATCTTCTGGTAGCCGTCATCGCGCACGGACGCAAAGGCACGCCGGCACGCCGATGCGCGCGGCGAGGTCACCGGCACATACTCGCGGTAGCCGCCCTCGCTGTCATAGGCCGAGGCAAAAGGTTCATAATAAGCGTCCTTTGATCCCGCAAAAGCGGAGGTGGAAGCAACCGCGCCGATCAAGATCCCGGCGCAAACCGTAAGATGCGTGTTCATGAATAACTCCCGACGTACCGGCCCCGGGGCATTTCGGAAGGGGCAGGTCTCCCGTCTGTTGGCCATATAGCCAAAGCGCCTCTGAACCGTGTCAGAAGCGCTCGTTCATCTGCCGTTCATCTTCGGGGGGTCTTGAAACCCCGAAAGTGCACCCTATCTCAGCCCTATACGAATGCCGCTCATCGGGTTCGTACAGTTCAACCGGTCCAGCTCGAAATGAGGGGACCACGACCAACCTTGCTCACTTGAGGAGGAGCACTATATGTTTGATTTTGCACCACTTTACCGTTCAACCGTAGGATTTGACCGTCTGGCCAACATGTTGGATCAGGCAGCTGGCGTTGAGGCCAACACAGGCTATCCGCCCTACAATATTGAGCGCACATCCGAAGACGAATACCGCATCACCATGGCCGTGGCTGGGTTTGGTGAAGGCGACCTGAACATTGAGATCAAGGAGCAGACCTTGACCGTGTCCGGCAAAAAGGGTGATGAGCCCAAGACCGACGGGGTTCAGGTGTTGCATCGTGGCATCGCCACCCGCAGCTTTGAGCGCCGCTTTCAGGTGGCCGACCATGTGGAAGTGACCGGTGCCGGCCTTGAAAACGGCCTGCTGCACATCACCCTGACACGGGAAATTCCCGAAGCCATGAAGCCGCGAACGATCGAAATCGGTTCGGCAAAGGCGAAGGGCAAACAGAAGGCGCTTGAGCAAAAAGCTGCTTAAGGCGTAACGCCCCACAACTCTCAGAGCGGAAAGGGTGGCCCCGAACGGGCCGCCCTTTTCTGCGTTTTACGGGCTGCCGGTGAAAATCATGGCAACCAGCTGCCTCAGAGCTGCGCCGCCATCGCCGCGATGGGTCCTGAAGCGCACATGTTCGCCGTCAGCTGCGTTTGGGTTCAGCTCAATAGACCACAGGCCCGCCACCTCATTGGGCAGCATGGAGTAGCGCACATCGATGATCCGGCCCGGCACGTTTGGGTCTGGGCTGAGATATCCTTCGCTCAACCGGCCGAAACGCTCCACATCGCGGGCCTGCTGGCTCTCCCCCTTCAGCCAAGGCAGATCTCGTTCGATTTTCAGTTTGGGCAGGGAGGCGCCGGGAAAGACCTTCGGGGCGATCCCAGGGCGCACAGCATCCACGTAAAAGCGGTCTTCGGTTTCATAGACGGTTTTCCAGACCACAATATTGGCGAAGCTCGGTTTCACCTCGATCCGCAGCGGTGTGTGTCCCCGGCTTTCCGCAAGGAGCTGACCCATTTCTACTGCCCCGTGGTGCTGTAGCGCCCCGAGGCTTAAGTAAAGGGCCGCCCACAGGAGACCGGCACGGGCATAGATGGCTTTGCGCGTAAACGCTGCGCTGAGCACCAGCGCACCCAGGGGCACAGAGAAGAGCGGATCCACCACAGAGACAATCCGCCAGGCCACCCGGTGATCGCTGAAGGGCCAGAACAGCATGGTTCCATAGGAGGTTGCCGCATCCAACAGGCCGTGGGTGGCATAACCGAGCGCGCAGAGCAGCGCGGTTTGCCAGAAATTCAGCGACCAACGCCGTCCCAGGAGCCAATGCAGTGCCAGGGCCACCAGGAGGCCGCCCAAGGGAATGAAGATCAGAGAGTGACTGAACTGGCGGTGATATTCCAGAAAGAGCAGCGGATCGGAGGCCGAACGGACCAGCACGTCCAGGTCCGCGGCCAGGCCGGCGGCAAACCCCAAGGCGCCGGCGATGACGGCTTGGGCGTTGGGGCGCAGAGCCTGCGGAAGAGCCGCGCCGAGCGCGCCTTGGGTGAGGGGATCCATGGGCGCTTCCTTCGGTCATCGGGGCACGTTGCGCAAGCAAAAAAGCCGGCGCTCCCCGCGCCCTTGCGCACGCGAGGGCCCATAGCCGGGACCTCTCCCGCCGCTGAGAAGGTCCTCGCTTTCGCAAGGACGCGGCAAAACACACCCCGCGCCCTTGCGTACGCGAGGGCCCATAGCTCACATCTCCCCCGTCGCCCAGAAGGTCCTCGTGTGCGCAAGGACACGGGAGGGGTAAGCCAAACAGAGCATTGCTCCCGCCCGCCGCTTTGACTAGCTTGCAGGAAAACGTCAATCCAAGAGCCAGCGTCATGACCAACCCGTACGAAACTGATCTCGACAAACGCCCCGCCAACTATCAGCCGCTTACGCCAATATCCTTCCTGGAACGCTCGGCCATGGTGTTCCCGGACCGCACCGCCATCATCCATGGCGACCAACATTTCACTTACAGCCAATTCTACGACCGCTCCCGCAAGCTGGCCTCGGTTCTGGCGCGCCACGGCATCGCCAAGGGCGACACGGTCTCCGCCATGCTCTCCAACACCCCGCCCATGCTGGAATGCCACTACGGGGTGCCCATGACCGGCGGTGTTCTCCACGCCATCAACACCCGTCTTGATGCCGCAAACGTCGCCTTCATGCTGGACCACGCCAACACCAAGATCCTGATCACAGACCGGGAGTTCGCCCCAACCATCGCTGAAGCCCTGAAACTGGCCGATGTGAACCCCTTGGTGGTGGATTATGACGATCCGGAGTTTGCCCAGGACGGCGATCTTCTGGGCGCCACCGAATATGAGGCCTTCATCGCTGACGGCGACCCCGCATTTTCCTGGAGCCCGCCGGATGATGAATGGCAATCCTGCTCCCTCAACTACACCTCCGGCACCACCGGCAATCCCAAGGGCGTGGTCTACCACCACCGCGGCACGTATCTCATGGGCTATGGCAATGTGGTGGCCGGCGCCATGCCGGACGGCTGCACCTATCTTTGGACCTTGCCCATGTTCCACTGCAATGGCTGGTGCTTCCCCTGGTCCGTCTCTGTGGTGGGTGGCACCCATGTGTGTTTGCGCTGGGTCAGGGCAAAGGCGATTTTCGATGCCATTGCCGAGCACAAGGTGACCCACATGTGCGGCGCGCCCATCGTTATGTCCACACTCCTTAACGCACCGACTGAGGAAAAGCGCGCGTTGCCGCACACGGTGCAATTCATCACCGCGGCCGCCCCGCCCCCTGAATCAGTCCTGGCGGGCATGGCCGAGGCGGGCTTCAACGTCACCCACGTCTACGGCCTTACAGAGACCTTTGGACCGTCGGTTGTGAACCAGTGGAAAGCGGAGTGGGACGGGTTGGACGATGGCGCCCGGGCTGCCAAGAAAGCGCGCCAGGGCGTGCGCTATGCGGCGCTGGAGGATCTGGACGTGTTGGACCCGGAAACCATGACGCCTGTGCCCCGGGACGGGGAGACCATGGGCGAGGTCATGATGCGCGGCAATATCGTCATGAAGGGGTATCTGAAGAACCCTGAGGCCACCAACGAGGCCCTCTCGGGCGGTTGGTTCCATTCCGGTGACCTGGGCGTGCGCCATCCGGACGGCTATATCCAGCTTAAAGACCGCTCCAAGGACATCATCATTTCCGGCGGGGAGAACATCTCATCCATTGAGGTGGAGGACACGCTCTACAAGCATCCGGCGATCACGGCGGCCGCCGTGGTGGCCAAGCCTGATGACAAGTGGGGCGAGACCCCGTGCGCGTTTGTGGAGGTGCAAGAGGGGATTGATTTGAGCGAGGACGATGTGATCGACCATTGCCGCGCGCATCTGGCCCGCTACAAGTGCCCGCGCCATGTGGTTTTCACCGAACTGCCAAAGACCTCCACCGGCAAGATCCAGAAGTTCAAACTGCGCGACATGGCGCAAGGCGGCTGACCTCATGACCCAGTTCAACCAGCCGCTCGGCGGCAACGACATGCCGCGGTTCGCCGGCCCGGCCACGATGATGCGTCTGCCGGTTCAGGAGACGGCCAAGGGCCTGCAAGCCTGCTTTGTCGGTATCCCCATGGACATCGGCACCTCCAACCGCTCCGGCACCCGCCACGGGCCCCGGCAGATCCGGGCGGAAAGCTGCATGCTGCGCCCCTACAACATGGCCACGGGCGCAGCCCCGTTCGACAGCTTCCAGGTGGCCGATATTGGCGATGTGGCGGTCAACACGTTCGATCTGAAGAAGACCGTGGGGATCATCGAGGAGGCCTATGATGCCATCCTTGCTGAAGACTGCATTCCGCTCACCTTAGGCGGCGACCACACGCTCACCCTGCCGATCCTGCGCGCCATGAAGAAGAAGCATGGACCGGTGGCCATGGTGCATGTGGACGCCCATGCGGATATCAACGATCTGATGTTCGGCGAGGAGATCGCCCACGGCACACCCTTCCGGCGCGCGGTGGAGGAGGGGCTGTTGCAGACCGACAAAGTGTTCCAGATCGGCCTGCGCGGCACCGGGTATGCGCCAGAAGATTTCGGCTGGCCTCGGGACCAAGGTTTCACCGTGGTGCCGGCAGAAGAGTGCTGGCACAAATCCCTGACCTCGCTGATGGAGGAGGTGCGCCAGACCATTGGCGATCAGCCCTGCTATCTGACCTACGACATCGACAGCCTGGACCCGGCCTTTGCACCTGGAACCGGAACCGTGGAGATCGGCGGGCTCAGCACGTGGCAGGCCCTTGAGATTGTGCGCGGCTGTAAGGGTTTGAACCTGGTGGGCGGTGACCTGGTAGAGGTCTCGCCCCCTTATGATCCGAGCGGCAACACGGCGCTGATCGGGGCCAATTTGCTTTATGAGATGCTGTGCGTTTTGCCGGGGGTGAAGTACGCTGATGTTTGACACCAAGTTTGTCATTGTGGTGCGCGCTGATCTGGAAACCTGGCAGAAGCTGAATGTGACGGCGTTTCTGTCCAGCGGCATAGCGGGCAACACGCCGGAGATGATGGGCACGCCTTACAAGGACGCCGCCGGCAACATCTTCCGCAGCCTCTCCGTTCAACCCTGCATTGTCTTGTCCGCCGATGGCAACACGCTGGGCAACATTCACCGCCGGGCCTTGTCGCGGGGCGTGGAGGCGGCGGTCTATATCGAGGAGATGTTCGCCACCGGCCATGATGAGGCCAACCGGGCGGTGTTTGCCGAATATGATCCCGACAGTGCCAAGGTGGTGGGCATTGCGTTGAGGGCGGATAAGAAGATCGCCGACAAGATCACCAAGGGCGCCAAGCTGCATCAGTGATCCTAAACGACATCCCCGCTCTCCACTCTCGTCTTCCCCGCGAAAGCGGGGACCCAGAGCAGTTTAGATCGGTGCTTGCGGCCCCTGGGTCCCGGAAGTTTTGCTGGCGCAAAATTCCGGGCTGACGGAGGGGGAAATGAGCGGCAACACCGCCCGCGCCCTTGCGCACGCGAGGGCCCATAGCTCTCCCCTTTCCCTTGGCTGAGAAGGACCTCGCGTTCGCAAGAGACCCGCCTACCGCTCCGTCAGCTTCAGCTCAATGCGACGGTTCTTGGCCTTGGCCTCCGCCGTGGTCGCCGGATCGATCGGCTGGAACTCTCCAAACCCGGCCGCCACCAGTTTATCCGGCGGCACCCCGCGCTCGATCAGACGTTTGACCACCGCAATGGCGCGCGCTGATGAGAGCTCCCAGTTGGTCTGAAAACGTGCAGAGGGGTTGGTGATGGGATCAACATCGGTGTGGCCATCGACCCTGAGCACCCAGTTGATGTCGGTGGGAATTTGCGAGCCCACCTCCAGAAGCGCCAGCGCCAGCTTCTCAAGTTCCGCAGAGCCCTGCACATTGATGTCCGCCGAGCCCTTGGGAAACAACACTTCAGACTGAAACACGAAGCGGTCACCCACAACCCGGATATCGCTGCGCTGGCTCAAAATGGTGCGCAGGCGCCCGAAGAATTCTGAGCGGTAGCGGGCCAGTTCCTGCACCCGCTGGGCCAACGCCGCGTTAAGCCGGCGCCCCAGATCCACAATCCGGGTCTTGGCCTCCGCGTCCCTGGCTTCCGCAGCGCCAAGGGCCTCGTTCAGCGAAGCCATCTGTCGGCGCAATGCAGCAATCTGCTGGTTCAACAGCTCAACCCGCGCCAGGGCCTGGGCAGACAGTTTCTTCTCCCCATCAATTTCCGCTTCAAGCTGGACGGTGGCCTCGCTGGCAGATTTGGACTTCTTCGTTTCCGTTTCCAAAAGGCCCAGCAAGCGAAGGTTGTCAGACCGTGTGGCGTTCAGCTTGTCTGTGAGGGAGGCAAGGGCGCTTTCTGAATTCTGCCCGGCCGTCTTCTCCAACGCCAGCAGCTCGGTGAGTTCGGAGATCTGCGACTTCAGCCGGTTGAGCACAGAGCCCTGGCCTGTGATCTCACGGGCCAGCATGAATTGGGCCAGCATGAAGATCGACAGCAGGAAGATGATCACGAGCAGAAGCGTGGCCATGGCATCCACAAACCCCGGCCAGTAAAAGGCGGTGTCTGGACGCGTTCTGCGGCGGGAAAGGGCCATGGCGTTCTACTCGCAGGTTCCCGTTGTTAGCTCGCTGATTTCGTTTCGGCCTTCTGAGCGGCCGCGTCCTCGCCGGTCTCCGGCTCCACCGAACCTGCCAGCCGGTTCAGGACGGAATGGATCTCCTTTTGCTGATCTGCCTGGCTCTGGGCCCAATCGCGGACGATTTTCTGCTCCTCGCGCATTTGCTGCACCAGACCCTCAACGGCGGTCGCCAGCACTTCAACCGGCTGTTCCTCGTTGGCGCCCCGTGCCGCCGGCTCATAGTCCGGATTCTCCTCAATCAGCGCATCGTCCAACACTTCGCTCACATGATCGAGCCGGTCCTGAATGTCTCTCAGGTCCAGCTTCAGATAGCTGGGCACGCTCATATCGGTCCCGTCGCGCAGCTCAATGTCGGTGACCGAAGAGAGCCAGTCTTCAAGGTCATTGTAAAACCGGTTCTGCGCCTGGCCGGCCTGCAGTTCCAGGAAGCCCAAAATCAATGAGCCCGCCAGCCCGAACAGGGAGGAGGAGAACGCCGTGCCCATGCCCACCAGCGGGGCTTCCAGGCCGGCTTTGAGATCTTCAAACACCACACCGGATTCGCTGGCCGTCACATCCAAAGACCGGATGGTGGTCGACACGGCGCTCACCGTATCAAGCAAACCCCAGAAGGTGCCGAGCAGGCCGAGGAAGATCAGCAGCCCGATCAGATAGCGCACCAAGTCCCGCGATTCATCGAGCCGGGAGGCAAGGGAATCCAACAGCGAGCGCAGCGAAGCGGGCGAGAGCACCATGCGGCCCTGCTTGCCGCCCAGAATGGACGCCATGGGCGCCAGCAGCACCGGTTGGCGTTTCACCTCATCACCGGATTCGGCCACCTGAAAACTGTTCACCCAATGCACTTCAGGGAACAGCCGCCACACCTGGCGGAAGGCATAGACCAGGCCGGCCAGAAGCACGCCCACAATCAGGCCGTTCAAACCGGGATTGGCCAAAAACGCGCGCTGCACCTGAGGATAGAGGATCGCCGCGGTGAAACCGGTCAGGATCAGGAAGATCGTCATGCGCAAGATATAAACGCGCGGTGGCGAGAGCTTCTTATAGGGGTTGTCCCGGGCCATGGGCTGTGCTGAGCCTCCTCGTCTGACCGAAAATAGTCAATCAGCGCCGAATCACCAAAGCAATAATGCAGCTGTGGACACAGCTTAACTGCCGGCGGCCTTCAATTCTTGTTGCATCGCCCGAACAATGTCGTCATTCCCGGCCAAAATATTGCCGGTGACCAGGGGATCGGGCTTGCCGTCAATATCGGTGGCCATGCCACCGGCTTCGCGCACCATCAGGATGCCGGCGGCGGTGTCCCAGGGCTGCAGGCCCCGCTCCCACAAGCCGTCGAACCGGCCGGCGGCCAGCCAGGCCAGATCAAGTGCGGCCGATCCGGTGCGGCGAACTCCGGAGACCCGCACCTGAAGGCGTGCCAGCTCCTTCAAAAACAGATCATGGCCGCCACGGTTGCTGTGGGGGATGCCGCAGGTCAGCACCGCCTCCGACAAGTCCCGGCGCGCAGCGACGCGCAGGCGGCGGTCGTTGAGATAGGCGCCTGCACCGCGCTCTGCCACGAACAACTCATCGGAAATCGGATTGAAGATCACGCCGGCCACCAGAACGCCGTCGCGCTCCAGCGCCAGCGAGACGCAGAACATGGGGATGCCATGGATGAAGTTTGTGGTGCCGTCGATCGGATCAATGATCCAGCGGTGGGTCTTGTCGCGGCCTTCAACCACCCCGGTTTCCTCTGTGAGGAAGCAATAGCCGGGGCGCACATGCTCCAGCTCCTGCAGCAGGATCTTTTCCACCCGGCGGTCGGCCGCGGTGACAAAGTCTCCCGGCCCCTTTTTGGAGACCTGGAGGTTTTCCACTTCGCCGAAGTCTCGGGCCAGGCCGCGTGTGGATTTGCGCACGGCGGCCACCATGACATTGAGCAGGGCTGAGCGAGCCATAGGGGATCTATCCGGTTTGAGTGGTTTTAGTCGGCGCGTTTCACGTAGGCACCGTCTTCCGTCGCCACCACAATGTTCTCGCCCACGGTGACAAACGGCGGCACCATGGTGCGCGTGCCGTTGCTCAACATGGCCGGTTTGTATGACGATGAGGCGGTTTGGCCTTTAATGGTGGGCTCGGTCTCGGTGACCTCCAAGGTCACCTGATCGGGCAGGGAGACGGAAATCGGCTTGCCTTCATAGCTCTCAATGTTCACCTCCATGCCTTCCTGCAGGAAGG
>JBCDDQ010000094.1:0-15996 GCA_039180225.1 Pseudomonadota bacterium | reverse complement strand
GCCGGGACTGTCCTCCACGTTGAAATGAGGAAGCCGCTCTTTGATCTCGCCAGGCGTGAGCACGTGGATCTCAAGGCCGAAATTCTTGGCCATGGACGCACCCCGCATGAACTCTTCCATGCGGGCATCGTTCTTGGCGATGGAGATCGAGCCGTTTTGCTTAAAGCCGGTGGCTTGACCTGTTTCTTCCTCAAGACCCAGCATCAGTTCGGAGGTGTACTTGGCAAGCTCCGTCATGTTGCGGGTCGCCCGCAGCTGGCCCACCAGCCCCGCAGCGTGCCAGGTGGTGCCGCTGGTGAGCATCTTGCGCTCCAGAAGGACCACATTGGTAATGCCGATCTTGGTCAGGTGATAGGCAATTGAACAGCCGATGACACCGCCGCCGATGATGGCGACATCTGCATTGGCAGGTAGTTGCTTGGCCATTGCGCGCGCTCCGCAAACAGAAGTTAAACCGGCGCGAACATATCACTGATCAGCCTGGTGCGTAGAACCAAATCTCACTCGTCGAACGGTTCACCTTTTCACCTACGGTGAGGCTTGGCTCACCCGATCCAGAAGCCGTCTCCCCGGCGTGTCAGGTGGCCCGTGGAGGGAGAGGGGAAATGGGCCGTGCAGATGAGGGTAGGGGTGTCGCAGAACTGGCCGAACAGTGTGCGGCGCGTGCGTCCGGCCAGGGCGGAGTCGTAGTCTGAGAACATGCCCAGCTCAGGATAGAGGGTTTGCAGAGGCGTGTGCACCATGTCGCCCGTAATCAGTGCATCTTCACCAGGCTTGCCCACCTGAACGCAGAAATGGTCGATCGTGTGCCCGGGCGATGGAATGAGCTGGACCAGGTCGTTCAGCCAATGATCGCTCTTCACAATCTCCGCCTTCTTGGCATCCAGAATGGGGAAGACCGAATCCACCATCCAAGGGCAGAGCTCGGGATCTGCCTCACACTTCTCGGTCCAAAACGCCAACTCCCGTTCGGCAAACACATATTTGGCATTGGGAAAGGTGGGCACCCAGCGCCCGTTCTCAAGTCTGGTGTTCCAACCCACATGGTCCGTGTGGAGGTGCGTGCACATCACAAAATCGATCTCTTCGAACGTGGCGCCGGTGGCTTTGAAGTTCTTCTCGTATTGCTGGCTCTGCGTCATGTGCCACATGGGGCGGATCGGGCGGTGTTTGTGATTGCCCACACAGCTATCGATCAGGATCGTGTGGTGAGGTGTGCGAACCAGATAGCTCTGGACGCACAGGACGAACTTCTGAGTTTGAGGATCAAGGTAGACCGGCTCCAGCCAGCTGCGATGTTCTTCCAGGATCTCCGGGGCGAGATCTGGCAGAAACTCGTAAATCCCGAACAAAGGTTCCTGCTGCTCGACAATCTGCTGGATTGTGATGTCGCCGATTGTGATCGTGTTGGGCATGCCGGGGGTCCTTTGCCGCATCTGGGCCGCTGAGCATAGCCGAGTGCGTTGAGGCGGTACATGGGGCTGACAAAGGCTCTCGTTTGACCTATAGATCGTGTGTTCTGTTCGGCGAACAAATGGGAGAACGGCCATGTACAAAGGTGATCTCACACCACTTGAGACAATGGAGCGTCTGGGCTCGGTGGAGAATTCGGTTCTGCTGGACGTCCGGACCATGCCGGAATGGAACTATGTGGGCGTTCCCGACGTTCACCGGCTCTTGACCGTGGAGTGGCAGAGTTTTCCAACAGGCGCCGTAAACCCCAATTTTGTGGCCCAGATTGAACAAGCCGGCGTGCCGAAAGACGCGGAGATTTACGCAATTTGCCGCTCAGGCGTCCGATCCATTGCCGCGGCGGAGGCACTGACTGCCGCTGGCTACGAGAATGCCTACAATGTCTTGGAAGGCTTTGAAGGTGACAAAGATGCCTCCGGTCAGCGCAGCACTGTCGGGGGCTGGAAGTTTCACCAGTTGCCGTGGCGCCAAGGTTGATTTTTCACTGGCCAACGCCATATGTTTGTTTTATAGAACATATGTTCTGTTAAGAAGACAGATAGGGTTTGGCATGTATAAAGCAGATGTATCCCCCCTTACGGCAATGGATGGGCTTTCAAGTTCACCCACGGCGCGGCTCATTGATGTGCGCACCGTGGAAGAATGGGCCGAAGTGGGCGGACCTTCCGTACCGGGGCGTCTGGCCATTGAATGGCTGACCATGCCCACGGGGGACATCAACCCGAACTTTGTGGACCAGGTTGAGCGGGCCGGCGTCTCCAAAGACGATGATCTCTACATCTTGTGCCGTACCGGACCGCGCTCAATTGCGGCCGCTGAGGCGCTAACAGCTGCTGGCTACACCAGCGTTTACAACGTTCTGGAAGGCTTTGAGGGTGACGCAGATGTTGATGGAAACCGAGGAACGGTCTCAGGCTGGCAGTATCACGGGCTCCCCTGGGGCTTCGACGAACAGCGCTCCGCGGCCTGAAGGCTGGGCGGAAGAAACACTTCTTGTGCGCGGCGGTCTGGACCGTTCGCGCCACGGGGAAACCTCTGAAGCGCTTTACCTGAATTCTGGTTTTGTCTATCCGGACGCCGAGACGGCAGCGGCCCGCTTTGCGGGGGAGGACGAAGGGTTCGTCTATGCGCGCTACGGCAACCCGACCGTGGAAATGTTCGAGCAACGCATGTGCCTGCTGGAAGGTGCTGAGGCCTGCTATGGCACGGCGTCAGGCATGTCGGCGGTCTTCGGCGCGCTGGCAAGCCAGGTGGAGGCCGGCGACCATATTGTTGCGTCCCGCGCGCTCTTTGGCTCGTGCTTTCAGATCGTCAACACCATCCTGCCAAGGTTCGGCGTAGAGACCACCATTGTGGATGGTCAGGATCTGGACGCCTGGCGCGCGGCGATCCGGCCGGCGACCAAGTTGGTGTTCTTGGAAACACCCTCCAACCCCACCTTGGAGGTCATTGACATTGCGGCTGTGGCCGAACTGGCGCATGCCGTTGGAGCGAAAGTGGTGATCGACAATGTGTTTGCCACGCCGATCCTGCAAAAGACCATGCCGCTCGGCGCAGACGTGGTGGTCTATTCGGGCACCAAGCATATTGACGGCCAGGGCCGCTGCCTTGGCGGAGCAATCCTGTCCTCCAAGGAGTTTAAGGAAGAGACCCTGAAGCCCTTCCTGCGGCATACCGGTCCTTCTCTGTCTCCCTTTAATGCGTGGGTGCTGCTGAAGGGCTTAGAGACCCTGAAGCTCCGCGTTCTCCATCAGTCCGCGTTAGCCCTTGAGATAGCCACCAAGACCCGGACCTTGAGCGGTGTGAAGCGGGTGATCTACCCGCTGCTCGATTGCCATCCCCAGGCCGGTCTCTGCCGCCAGCAAATGAGCGCGGGCGGGACGATCCTGACTTTTGAGCTTGAGGGCGGTCGCGCGCGCTGCTTCGATGTGCTCCGCAAGCTGCAGATCGTAGACATCTCCAACAATCTGGGCGACACCAAATCCCTCATTACCCATCCGGCGAGCACCACCCACCGCAACTTGGGAGAAGAGGGCCGCGCAGAGGTTGGGATTACCGAAGGCATGCTGCGCCTTTCCGTTGGGCTTGAAAGCACGGAAGATCTGCTTGGTGATCTGGAACAGGCGCTCAGCACCTAGCCCGCATGACGTGTGGCAATGATCGGGCTTTGCCCCGGCCGTGACAGGTGACGGTGGTAGGTGAGGGTGACCTCTTCCAAGGCTTGCGTCCATCGCTCCACCGGAAACCGGTCTGTCTGCAGATCAAAGGTATCAAAGCCCACTTCAACCATGAACGCCAGCTGGTCGGGCAACAGGTGTCCGCTGGCCCGAAGTTCACCCTTGTAAGACAGAGCGTTGCGCAAGGCGCGTGCTTGGCTGTAGGCGCGCCCATCTGCGAAGGACGGGAAGGTCAGCACAATGAGGGGGACATCAGAGATCGCCGGCTCAAGCGCGCTCACATCGAGATCGTTCGGAAGGCTGATGCCGAGCCGGCCCGGCACCTGCAGAGGCAGCCGGGCGTGAGGGGCGATCACATCTCCCACAAAGGGAACCTCATCTTCATCGCCCAGCGTGATCCATGGATCTTCTGAAATCTCTCCGGTGCGCTTAAGCAGGGGCATAGAGGGCCTCCTTGAAGGGGGGCGTGCCCACGCGCCTGACGCAGTCCAGGAAGCTCTCATCGTCTTCGCGGATGACCAGATAGGTATCAACAATGGTTTCAACAGCGCCGGCGATCTCATCCTCTGAGAACCCTCTGCCCAAGACCCCTCCAATGCTGGCATCGGTGCCCGAGTGTCCGCCAAGAGTGACCTGGTAGAATTCCTTGCCCTTCTTCTCCAGACCTAAGATGCCGATATGGCCCACATGGTGGTGGCCACACGCGTTGATGCAACCGGAGATATTGACCCTTAAAGGTCCAATTTCCTCCAGACGCTGAGGATCGGAAAACTGACGACTGATCGATTGGGCAATGGGGATAGAGCGTGCCGTCGCAAGGGCGCAATAGTCCAGCCCCGGGCAGGAGATGATGTCACCCAGAAGGCCAATATTGGCTTCGCCCATGCCATTGGTGGCCAGCACTGTCCAGACCTCGTAAAGATCAGCCAGCTTCACGTCCGTCAGCACCAGGTTCTGGTGATGGCTGACGCGAATTTCTGAATGACTGAAGCGCTCAGCCAGATCGGCAATCGTGCGCATTTGCTCAGCCGTGGCGTCACCCGGGATGCCGCCTGTGGGTTTGAGCGAAATGTTCACGATGCCGTATCCAGCCACCCGGTGGGCGCCTATGTTTGTTCTGACCCAGCGTGCAAATTCAGGGTTTTCAAGCTTGCGCCGTTCAAACTCAGGCTCAGTGGCGGCCAGGTTTTCGTAGGTAGGCGGCGCAAAGTATGCTGAAATCCGATTGAGCTCCTTGCGTTCCACTTCAACGGAGGGGCGAGGCGCACGGGCATATTCTTCCTCCACCAGCCGGCTGAACTCATCAGCGCCGGTTTCGTGGATTAGGATCTTGATACGGGCTTTGTATTTGTTGTCGCGCCGGCCGAACAGATTGTAGACCCGCATGATGGCTTCCAGATAGCCCAGCAGTTCATCTTCGGGGAGAAAGTCGCGCACCGTGATGCCCACCATGGGCGTACGTCCCTGGCCACCACCCACGATCACTTCCCATCCGCGCTCGCCGGCCGCGTTCAGGTGCATGCGAAGCCCAATATCGTGGAGTTTGACCGCAGCCCGGTCAGCCGGCGCACCCGTCACTGCAACCTTAAACTTTCTCGGAAGGAACGAGAATTCAGGATGCAACGAAGACCATTGACGGATGAGCTCGGCGACCGGGCGCGGATCTGCCAATTCATCTGCGGCCACGCCGGCCCAATGATCGGCAGTCACATTTCGGATGCAGTTTCCCGAAGTTTGGATGGCATGCATCTCAACCCGGGCAAGATCGGCCAGGATATCCGGCGTGTCTTCCAGCTTCGGCCAGTTGAATTGAATGTTCTGACGCGTGGTGAAGTGGCCATAGCCTTTGTCATACTTCTCGGAAATGTCGGCGAGTGCGCGCATCTGCACGGCGCTCAGCGTGCCATAGGGAATAGCCACCCGAAGCATGTAACCATGCAGTTGCAGGTAGAGCCCGTTCATCAGACGAAGCGGTTTGAACTCCTCTTCCGTCAGTTCGCCGCTAAGGCGTCGGCGGGTCTGGCTGCGAAACTGGTCGACGCGCTGATCAACGAAGGTCTGGTCAAACTCGTCATAGCGGTACATGGCTCTGAGGATCCCGTTTTTTTGAGAAACGTCAGGCAGCAGCGGCCGGCGCGTCGGCCTGGCACGGTGGGGTTTGTGCACCGAGATAGGCAACTGTGGGGCCGCAGGCGCGAATACGTTCGCGCACATGGGTGGGAACGATAGAACCGCCCTGGCGCTCAGCTTCGATGAGATAGGCACCGGTGACCAGGTTGGTTTGCTCAAATTCCACGCCGCGCTTCTCCAGCGCACTGGCCGCCAGGGGCTCACGAGCCAAAACCGCCTCATCGATCTTTTCAGACCAGGCGCTGGTTGCCGTGAGGAAAACAACAATGCCGTCCGACAGTCTGTTGGCGGTAAGTACGTGTCCAAGAGCCATGATCTGTTCCTCGAATGCGTTAAGCGTTCTTTTTTAAAAACGACGCTGAGCAATGGCAGTTTTGCCAATTACCTTGTTTTTGTATTGAGTTTAGCGGATAATCCCGCCTGGTAACTGCTTCACACCTGAATCGTTCTGAATGACGCACGTATGTTCTATAAAAAGAACGTTCCAGTGTCAATATGCCCGGAGACCCAAAGTGGCCAGAAAGAAAGACACAGAAAGCCCACCCGCCCTGGGCCAGACCATTCAGCGGCTGCGCAAGGCCTACAACATGTCTCTTGGCGATCTGTCGGAGCATTCGGGCGTTGCCAAATCGATCATCTCGCAGATCGAGCGCAACGAGACCAATCCCACCATCGGTACCGTTTGGCGGCTTTCGAAGGCTTTGGACAGTTCCATCGACGAGGTTTTGAAGAATGACGATGGCTCCAACTTCCTGGAGCATCATCAGGGCAGCTCAATCCCGGTGCTCACCAGCCAGGATGGCAAGTGTACGCTGGCCATCATCGGCGCGCTCAGTGTTGTGGATTGGCTGCAATGGTATGATTTCCGGGCTGAGCCTGGCGGCGAACTGGCCTCAGAGCCCCACCAGCCGGGCTGTGTGGAACATCTTTCGGTCCTGGCCGGGACCTTAGAAGTAACCGTTAACGGTGAGAGCAGGATCGCAAAGGAAGGCGAAACCATCCGCTATCGGGGCGACCAGCCACATAAGATCGTAAACGTGGGCAATGTGCCAGCCCACGCCACCATGGTTGATGTGCTGAAGCTGACTTTGGTTGAAAACAAGTGATAACGGAACTGTCGCAGCGTTAAATGTCGTGGTCGCCCGTGTTCTGATCGCGGTCCCACTCTACAATCGTGCCTCTCCAGCCTTGGAAGCTGGGATGGGAAAGATCCAGTTTGCAAGTCTGCGTGCCGTCCGCACGGCTGCACAGAGGCCGAGCCTGTTTGATCCGATCATTGCCGTTCAGGGTGTGCGCCCTGGACGAGGAAGTCCCACGCACATGGTGGCTGTCCGACGTTGAGCCGGTCTGTATGGGGTCGCTTGAGCTGCGTGTTGCAATGGCGATCAGGTCACTTCTTGCCGAGGCGAGAAGCATCTTGCCGTCATCCCAGGTTGCATAGGATTTCGCGCTGATGGTGTTCCCGACGGCGCCCACCAAGCCCAACATGGCTGTGGCAATGAAGGCGCCCGCAGCGGCATACTCCAACGCAGTCACACCGCTCTTATCGCGGATGAACCGCTTTACCCTATACGCATACTCAACCACTGTTGCCTCCCTCCAAGAAATGAGCCTCAGCTCACGTCAGAGGCCAGTCATGAAGCATTTGAATTAAATTCGATTGAAAAAACATACTTAACAATAACCAAACACATGTGCCGTCGCAGGAGAATTGACACACCGCCAAAAGGGCGCATTGTGCCCGCCAGACAGCAACGCATCGGGCCGACCATCTTGGACATTTCAGCAATTGCGCTTGCAACCTTCGGCTTTGCCTTCGCAGGGTTCATCAAAGGGCTGACCGGGCTTGGGTTTTCCTCAACCTGCCTGCCGTTCCTGGTTTTGGCCTTGGGGCTGAAGACGGCCATACCGCTGGTCTTGCTGCCGTCGCTGGCCACCAACACTTCTGTGATGATTGATGCGGGCCATTTCCGCGAAACCTTACAGCGCTTTTGGCCCATGTATATCACCACCCTGGCGGGTTTGGGGATCGGGCTCTACTTCTTGGTCTCGCTTGACGAAGACGGGCTGGTGGCAATTCTGGGCCTGGTGCTGATGGGGTATGGCGCCTATGCCCTGGCCAAACCGGATTTGCGTCTACCCAGCCGGCTGGAGAAACCCCTGGCGCTGCCAAGCGGCCTACTCACCGGCGTGATCAACGGGTGCACGGGGTGTCAGCTCGTCCCGTCCATGCCATTTCTCATGGCGCTGCATATGGAGCCGAACCGGTTTCTGCAGGCCATCAACATTTCCTTCTCGCTGTCCTCGGTGGTTGTGGCGGCTGGGCTGGCGAAGTTTGGATTGCTCACCTGGAAGATACTGGGCTTTTCCTTGCTGTCTTTCATCCCGGTGTTCTCAGGCATTTGGGTCGGCAGCAGGCTGCGCAAACAGCTTTCCGTCGCCGCGTTCCGCACTGCGGCTCTGTCTGTAATGGTGTTGCTGGGTGCGCTTCTGATGCTGCGCCCTGTGTTTTAAGCACCAATAACGGGCATCTCGCGCGGCGCGCGCCTGGTGAGCAATTCGCAGCCATCTTCGGTGATAACAACGTTTTCCTCATGAACGATCATTTTGCCCGGGACATACTCCATACCAGGCTCGATGGTCATCACCATGCCTGGGGTGAGGGGCGTTTCATCGCCTGGCATGTTTGAGGGCGGCTCGGTGAGTTGCAGGCCCAGCCCGTGGCCCAAACGGCCCACATTTAGGCCCTTTGAGCCCTCAGCTTCCAGCACGGACGCCATGGCATTGAAGAGATCTGTTGTCGTAGCCCCGGGCCGTGCCGCAGCAATGCCGGCCTCGGTTGCCCGCCAGACGGCATCATGGGCTTTGGCGGCACCATCGGTGAGGGGCCCAAATGCAAAGTTCCGGTCAAAATCGCATGAATACCCGTCGTAAAGCGCGCCGAGGTCGATGAACAGCACATCGCCCCGATCGAGCACGCGCTCTCTGGAGCCTACGATGATCTGGTCATAGCCGCCCGGGCCTGAACAGGCAGCAATAAAGGGAATGGCATCTGCGCCGCGCGCAATCAGTTCTGCGCTCAGTTTGCGTGCGGCGGAGAGCTCGCTGTCGCCCAGTTCCAGGCGATCCGGCAGAGCTTCAAAAGCATGACTGGCCAGTTGGCAAATGTGCCGAATGTGTCCGATCTCGCGCTCTGACTTCACCATGCGCAAAGACCAAATGGCGGGCGATCCATCCACAAACTCCAAGCCCGGCAGCTTGGCGCGCAGCGTATCGAAATCGTTGATTGGCATGCGAATGATGGATTCGCGTCCCATTTCCCAGCCGATCCGGCCGGAGCCCCGCTCCAATCCCTGAAGTGTGTCGGCCAGAAGCGAGATGCCATCGTCTTCCGGCTGCGGCGCCGGCCAGCTCAGCACACGGTCGATCCATGTGGCCTCAAATGCCGGCGCACCGATCTCCGGAACTACAGCGATCACGCCGCCACCGCGCGGAACGATCACAAACCAAGGACGTGTGGGGCTCTCCCAGAACTGGGAGGCAAAACCGGAGAAATAACGAACATTGTGCGGAGAGGTGACCACTATCGCATCCAGGTTCTCTTCCGCCATGCGCTTGCGGGCGCGTTCGGCGCGCGCCTCATATTCTGCGTTCGGGAAGCCTCTTTGCGGGGGCAGCGAGCTCAAAGCGGCGGCAGACCTTTTGCGATACCGTCCTGCACGACGTTTGGGGCATAGGCTTTGCGTGCAAACACTTCGCGCACCATGGGCGCAAAGTGCTCCAGGCTTTCGCTCTCGTATCCCGGGTCAAAGGATGACTGATCCCAGCGTTCGCAGAAGTCTGCGCAGGCCTGGTAGTGCGGGTGGCCTTTGAACTTGTCGCGCGCATTCCGGTCCCAGCCATAATGATGGCCGAAATAGTAGGTCTGGAACAATCCATGATGTTCCACCACCCAGGCGCATTCTTCGCGCACAAAGGGCCGGAGGATCTCAGCAGCCATGCGGTCATGGTTCTGTGGAGCGAGCGCATCGCCAATGTCGTGCAGCAGGGCCGAGACGATCCAGTCAACGTCCGCGCCTTCCCGTTCTGCGCGGGTGGCCGACTGGAGGCCGTGTTCCAGCCGGGTGATCTTGTAGCCTTCCAGGGTCTCTTCGCCTTGCCGGGCCAACTCTTTAAGGAGGCGTTCTGCTGTGCCGCTCAGGTAGCCTTCTTCTTTCTCATGCAAAAGCTCATAGTCTTCCTTGGTGCCGTCTTTCATCTGGGTGAAGGAAACTGTTTCCATAAGTGATCTCCTCAGGCGCTGCCCACGTGTGTCTACTCAATCAAAAACGAGCTCTGTGTCCATCAAAAAATTTGCACCTTAGAAGACACCTGCTTCAAGTCCCGCCGCCATGAACATACCAAGCTCTTCGCAATCGGTCTCGAACTGATCTTGATAGTCGCCCCGGCACAAGAGGTGTTCTCGCACCGTCTTCCAGCGCAGGCCCGTGGTGATGGAATCTACCGCCCGCATGGTCCCCGTTCCGTCCAAGCCGGCGCGCACATAAAGAGCAAACGGCTTCGCTTCGGTTTCTTCAATACACGGGTAATAGATCCGGTCGAAAAAGTCTTTGAGAGCCCCGCTCATGTAGCCAAGGTTTTCCGTGGTCCCCAGCACAATGGCATCTGCGCGCTTCACGTGATCGGGTTGTGTGTCGAAGGGACTGAGGGTCTCCACCACTACCCCGCCGATTTCTGGATGGTGCGCACCGCGCGCCACCGCGTCGCGCAAGATTTGTGTGTTGCGCGAGGGAACGTGTCCAACGATGAGGAGGGTCTTGGAGGGCATGAGCTGGCCTTAAACTGGATAGACAGAATTAAACTGATCTTGTGGTGCGATTTCAATCTTTAAGGACAATGCCAACTGGAAAGTATGATTACAGTTCAGAAAGACACACTGAGAGGAATTTATAGCTATATGTTTGTATTGTCTGATTTTATTCTTGTCTCAATTAGGTTGAATTTCTGAAAGATATTGTTAAGCTATGGTGACGAGGGGGTGCCTGGGAAAAGGACAGGTACCGATGAAAGTACGACTGGCAGAGTTGAAGGAGCGCATTGTTCAGTGGTTGCGCGCTTTCTTTGGCGCCGATGGCGCCAAGCTTGGCGATGCACCAGCTTCTGGACGGCGCATGCTGATCGCAGGTGGTCTGGCGGCGGTTGCTGTGGTTGTGGCAGGTGTGAGTCTTTCTACACCGGCCGAAGCGCATCACGGGCGCCGGAGAAGCCGCAGGTGGAGACGGCGTAGACGTTACCGTCGCCGTCATCGCAGGTGGCGGAGCCGCCGGTGGCGTCGCAGAAGATATTACCGTCGCCGGTATCACAGACCAAGGTTCATTTTGGTCCTCTAAGCGATTGACAAGTACGGCCAATGGCTCTCCGGTTTCCGGGGGGCCATTGCTGTTTTTTATCTGACATTTTAAGAGTGTTTGACATGCGTAGTCATTTGCGCCGATTGGTCTTTGCGGTTTTGTTGGCGCTTATGGGGCCCCCATCCTCACTGGCGGCGTCTGATGGAGGACCCAAAGTCTTTACAAATGAACAGTTCGTGTCGGCACGCCAGCATACATCCAAGCTTAATCTTGATGATGTGAGCGGTGTCTTTCGCCACGTGTTGAACGCTCTTCCCGACCGGGTCACCGTGTACCCGACGGAAAACTACTATTACTTCTATTTCTTCCAAAACGGCGTCAAGTATGCCGGTAACATCCGGCTGGATGTGGGCGCTCGCGATGAAGGGCTTGTCAATTTTGTTTATTTCCGCGCATCCACGCCGTGGGCCCGGGACCAGAAAGACTATGGCGGCCAGATTGGGCTGGAGCAGGGGGTGAAGATCGAAAAGGTCAGCGTGCTTTCCTACAAGGTCAGCGCCGGCGACAAGACGGTTGTGTTTGACCTCAATGATCTCTCGCAGGTCAAACCTCCTGAGGGGATGCTGAGGGCTGAGGAGGTCTATCTTGGCCCGGTGTTTGATGAATCTGGCATCCGCTTTTTTCTGATATTCGACAAGGCCGCCAAGAGGTTTCATTACGTGCTGGATGAAACGGCGCCGGTCGCTGATGAGCTTGTGAGGTCGGGAGATTTGCAGCAAACCGTGGTTGGCTGGCGAACCGGCTTTGCCTTTTTGAAAGAGGGAGCGCCAGAGCGGAAGGTTCTGATCGGCATCTACCGGGCCAACGCGGAGGTCAACAATTATCTGGATGGCCCGTTTGACCAGCTTCCGGACAACTTCCTGAAGGGCGATGAACTGCGTCAGGCGCTTTTGGCGGCACGACCGGGGCTCAAGGGCCAGATCGATCGTTTCGGCAACGCTCTCGATAAAGACGAGCGCGAGTTGATCGCCCCTTATGCGGAGTATGACACGGTTGAAGATCTGAAGATCGCAGAACAGTGTGCCACCGAACGTAAGGATGTTTCAGTGTCCGCGTGCTTTGAGGCGGCTCTGGAAAAGCTCAGATAAACGGGTTTTGCGGCACAATATCCTTGAGTCCCCTCAAAAACATGGCTATCTAGCGCGGACGTCGGAGCGTAGCGCAGCCCGGTAGCGCACCACACTGGGGGTGTGGGGGTCGTGGGTTCGAATCCCGCCGCTCCGACCATTTCTTAAGCCCGCTTGAGCCGGGTTCACTCGTCCAGCAGATCATCCCAACCAGGATCCGGCAAGAACCGATCGCCGTGCCGCCGCGCCAGGCGTTCCAGCTGATCGACAATGTCCTTGGCGCCGCGCCGGGCGATATAGTTCATCGGGCCGCCGCGGAACGGCGCAAAGCCCGTGCCAAAAATGATGCCGCCGTCGCATTGATCCTTGTCAGTGATAACGCCTTTGCGCAAGCAGGCAACGCAAGCGTTGAGAAGCGGCAGGATCAGCCTGTCCTGCAGCTCTTCGTCAGGCGCATCTTCCACATCCTGCTTGTCCGGTTTGCCGTTCTTATCGAACTGATAGATGCCCTTGCCGGTTTTCTTGCCCAGATTGCCCGCTTTCACTTTGCGGTCAAACCAGTGGGGAATATCGGGGAAGGTGTCGCCCAGATCGTCTTTCAACACCTTGGCCACATGCATCGCCACATCCAAGCCAACCTGGTCGGCGAGCTCAATGGGGCCCATGGGCATGCCGAACTCTTCAGCCGCCGCATCAATGACTTCCGGCTTAATGCCCTCATCCATGGCGATGAAGGCCTCCATCATGTAAGGCGTGAGCGTCCGGTTCACCAGGAAGCCAGGCAAGGATTTCACGGCAAGCGGCAGCTTGTCGATGTCAGCGACCCAGGCCATGGTGCGCGCCAACACGGTCTCGTCCAACTTATCGTGGGTGACCACCTCAACCAGCGGCATCTTGGCGACCGGATTAAAGAAGTGGATGCCCACAAAGTTCTGAGGCGCTTTAAGGCCTTCCGCCAAGGTCTCCAGCAGGATCGACGAGGTGTTGGTGGCGAGCAGAGTGCCCGGTTTCATGCGCTCCTCGCATTGGGCATAGACCAGCTTCTTGATCTCAGGGCGTTCTGTCACCGCCTCGATGATGAGATCAGCCTTGCGGGCGCCGTTTCCGGCCAAATCCGGAATCAGCCTGTCCATAGCCGCGGTTGCATCGCCGGGGCGACGCAAGCGGCGCTTAAACAGCTTGCGCGCGCGCTTGATGGCCGGAGCAATCAAGTCCGGCTTCATGTCTTGCAGCGTTACTTTATAGCCGCGCAGAGCCGACCAGGCCGCAATATCGCCGCCCATCACGCCGGCGCCGATCACATGAACATGCTTGATCTGATGCTCGGTGCCCTTGCCGTTTTCCTTCAAGCCTTCGCGCAGGAAGAAGGCCCGCACCAGGTTTTTAGAGGTGTCTCCGGTCATCAGGCGCGCAAAGCTCTCGGTTTCCGCTTTGCGCATGTCGCGAAGATCGCCGCCATGCTCACGCCACAACTCAATCATGGCATAGGGGGCCGGATAGTGTTGGCGCTTGGCCTTCTTGGCCACCTCCTTTTCCATTTGCATGGCAATCAGAGAGCGGGCCGGCCCGAACGTCATGGCTTTGCCTTTGGTCGTCAGCTCCCGGCGCACCTTGAGCTTGCCCTTAATGGCCCAATCAATGGCTTCGGCCATATGGCGCTCTTGGGTCATCGCATCCACGATGCCCATGTTCTTGGCTTGCTTTGCATAGAGTGTGCGCCCGCTGAGCATCATTTCAACGCCTTTGTCGGCATCGGCCAGTTTGAGCGTGCGCCACGTGCCGGCGAGGCCAGGGTGGAGGCCCAAGAGAACTTCCGGAAACCCGAAGCGCGCCGTGTCGGTGCAGATGCGGTACTTGCAGGCGAGTGCAAACTCCAGCCCACCGCCCAGACAGAAGCCGTGGACAGCGGCAATGGTCGGGAAGGGGACGCGCTCCAGCCGGTCCAGAACGCCAAGCGCATGCTCCAGCATTTCCTTCACCCGGGCATCTTCGGTCATATCGACGAATTCGCTGATCTCCGCGCCCATGATGAAGCCGCTCTTCTTGGCGGAGCGGAACACCAATGCGGTGGGCTGCATCTTCACGACCACATCCAGGAGCGTTTCAAACTCTCTGAACACAGGCTCAGATAACGTGTTGGCTGAAGAACCTTCACGGTCGAGGATCGCCCAGACCACCTTCTCAGCGTCCTGATAACAGCGCCAATGCTGCAGCTTCAGCGCCGCCAGAGGCTTGGGCTGTTTCGCAACACCGATCCCCAAATAGATCGGATCGTGTTCCAGCTGCTCCAGAGCTTCAGCGCGGGCTTCGACAATTTCTCGCATGATCGTTCCTTCCCCGCGCCGCTACATGATTTCCAAGAGCATGGCGCCGCCCATGCCGCCGCCAATACACTCTGTGGCAATGCCGTGCTTGGCTCCCAGTCTGCGCATGGCATGGATCAGGTGCAGGGTGATCCGGTTGCCTGACGTGCCCACCGGGTGGCCCAGACTGATGGCCCCGCCGTCAATATTCAGTCTGGCCTGATCGATCTCGCCGAACGGCTTTTCGAGGCCGAGAATGTTTTCTGAGAACCAAGCATCGTTCCAGGCTCTGAGGCAGGCCAGAACCTGGGCGGCGAAGGCTTCGTTGATTTCCCACGCACCCACTTGCTTCAGCGTGAGCCCGTGTCGCTTCAAGATGGGCGTGGATGAGATCACCGGTCCAAAGCCCATAACGGCCGGGTCGCACGAGGCCCACTCGCTGTCAACGATGCGGGCCATGGGTTTCAGGCCATACTTCTTCACTGCCGCGTCCGATGCCAAGATGGTCCAGCAACCACCATCGGTGATTTGTGAGGAGTTGCCGGGTGTGACCTTTCCAAAGGGCTTTTCAAAAGCGGGTTTCAGCTTGGCCAACTTCTCCAAGGAGTTGCCCGGGCGCACCCCATCGTCATGGTCGTAAACCTTGCCGTTATCGCCAATGATCGGGTGCATCTCTTCGATGTGCCCCTCCTTGGTGGCCTTGGCGAGGCGATCATGGCTCTGGATGGCGAAGCTGTCTGCATCCGTGCGGGTCACGCCAAAGAGGTGCCCCAGCTTCTCCGCTGTCGCACCCATGGAGAGCTTCACGACGGGATCTTTCAAGCCGCGCAGAATGCCTATGGAGGGGGCGAAGTAGCCCGGCTTGAGGTTTGACAGCGCCTGGAGCTTTTGACCAGTGGATTTGGCGGCGAAGAACTCCCCAAACCAGCTCACGGCATCTTCCTTGAAGAGGAGAGGGGCATGGGAAAGCGCTTCAGTACCACCCGCCAAGATGAGATCTGCGCCCCCATCGGCAATATAGCGGTAGGCCGTGTCTATCGATTGCATGCCGGACGCGCAATTGCGCTGAACGGTCCAACCGGGAACTTCCGAGCCGCATCCAAGGCGCAAGGCGGCCACGCGGCCAGGATTGACCTCATCTGGATGCACGTTGACGCAGCCGAGGATGACATCGTCGAACTCACGAGGATCGAAGGGTTGGCGCAACAGGAGAGGGCGCCCAGCCTGCACAGCCAGATCCACCGGTGTAAAGGGGCCCGGGCCGGATTGGGCTTTGAGAAACGGGGTGCGTGCGCCATCGACAATGTAGACGGGCCGTCCCTTGCTCTGCAAACTCTTCGCGCGCGCTGCGCGCCGCGGCTTGGCAGTCGGTTTCGAGGCCATGTGCCGTGCTCCTTAGGTTCTCGTTGTGGCCGTCCTGATAGCCTCAAGCTGC
>JBCDDQ010000093.1:0-16081 GCA_039180225.1 Pseudomonadota bacterium | reverse complement strand
GGGTGGTCTCCAACTTCATTGTGCAAGCGCTGAAGGGCCAGAACATCACCATCTATGGCGAAGGTCAGCAAACCCGCTCGTTCTGCTATGTGGATGATTTGGTCGAGGGCTTGATCCGTCTGATGCGCTCTGCGCCGGAGCGAGGCCGCGATCCTATCAACCTTGGCAATCCGGGTGAGTTCACCATCCGCGAGCTGGCCGAAATGGTCATCGACATGACCGGCAGCGCATCAAAGCTCGTGTTCCTGCCCTTGCCGGCGGACGACCCCCAACAGCGCAAGCCGGATATCAGCCGCGCAAAGGAACAACTGGACTGGGAACCCAAGGTGCCGCTTAAAGACGGGCTTGCAAAAACCATCGACTATTTTGACCACGTGCTGCGCACGGATGGTCAGGCCAGTGAGCCGGTGCGTCTGCCCAACGCGGCCGCGAACGCACCGCTGAGCCTCGCGGGCTGACCCCTCACATGCGGCTCGGAAAATGAACCGACGGAGCTTTCTGGCCGGAGCAGCAGCATCACTCGCTGCGGTGGCCACACCGTCGGCGCAGCCCAAGCCGTTCCGCACCGAGGACAGTCTCAAAGCGCTGGCCTCGGAAAAATCCCTTGAAATCTCCACGGCCTATTATGGTGGCAGAGGGTTTAATCTTGAGAACCTGATCGCCCACCATTGCGACATTGTCACGCCCGAGACGGCGATGAAGCCTGAGATTTTGGCGCCGCGGCGCACTGGAAAACTCGCGTTTGAGCGCATGGACGGCATTGCATCATTCTGCCGGGCCAATAATCTGCGCCTGCATGGACATGCGCTTTATTGGCATCAGACCCAGCCCGCATGGCTCAATGACGCGGACAACGGCACGTTTGTGCGCGACTACATGGCTTACACTGAGAAGGTGATGACCCGCTACGCGGATCTCATCACGAGCTGGGACGTGATCAACGAGCCTTTCTCTGACCGGGGACCGGGGTACCGCAAGAGCCCTGTTCTGGACCGCCACGGTGATGAATTCCTGCTCTTCTTGTTCCGCATTGCACGCCGCGCCGCACCCAAAGCCAAACTGCTGATCAACGATTACGGTCTCAGCTGCGGTGCCGCCTACTGCCAGCGTAAGCGCGACACCGCGCTGGCCACAGTGGATCGGCTGATGAAATCAGGGCTCGCAATTGACGCCGTTGGCCTGCAGGCCCACCTGCTGCCCACGCAGCCGGTGCATAAGTCCCCGCTCAATGGCTTTATCCGGGGGCTCGGCGAGCTTGGACTGGAGGTCTACATCACCGAGTTGGACGTGAACGATATCGAACTGCCGCAGAGTATAGCCAAGCGGGACAAACTGATCGCCGGCATCTACAGCGATTATCTGGGCGCCGTTCTTGAGCATAACAATGTGAAAAGGCTCGGATTTTGGGGGCTGAGCGATGCTAACCACTGGATTGTCACCGGACACGCGCCATTCAAACGCAAGCATGGCGCACCCAGACCCGCCCTATTCGATGAGTATTTACAGCCCAAGCCGGCCTTTTTTGCCGTCCTTGAGGCCTTAAAGCAGACCCCGCGCCGCGCTTGACCCGCATATTGCCGCTCCCCCCTTAGGACGACTTGCACCCGGCGGCATTTTCTGGCAGTTTGCCCGCGGATTAGGACAGCAGTACTGTCCTTTCAGCCAAAACCGAGAACCGCTTGGCACCAGATTGGTCATAAAGCTGTGAACTATTGTACGTCAAATAACGTTACATTTCACCGGCCCAAACGGTTCTCGACGGCTGTGCGCGCGGATAAAACCGCCGCCTAACACAGCCGCATCTGAAGCCGGCTGTTACAAACCCTCACCCTCCCCAAAGGCCGAGGATACCAGCCGGGCACGAAGGCCCCCAAAAGGGAGCTTTTTGGCTGTTAAATTGAATGGGATGCGAGGAGGCGGAACATGGCAGAGCACGTTCAACCAGATCAACACTCAGGATCAGGCCCTGCCGTGACACGAAAACCTTCCGGCCTGCCTCAGCCCCAAGGGCTGTATCATCCCAAAAACGAACATGATGCTTGCGGCGTCGGGATGATCTGCAACATCAAGGGCGTGAAAAGTCATGCTATCGTTGAAGACGCCCTATCGATTCTGTGTAACCTGGAACACCGCGGCGCGGTCGGCGCGGACCCCAAGGCCGGTGACGGTGCGGGCATCCTCATCCAACTGCCACATAAGTTCTTCGCGGCCGAAGCTGAGAAGCTTGGCCATGTGCTGCCGGAGCCAGAGCATTACGGCGTGGGGCACATGTTCATGCCGCGCAATGAAGCCCATTGCCGGGCCATTGAGGTCACCTATGCCGAGGTGGCCAAAGAGGAAGGCCTTGAAGTGCTTTTCTGGCGCGATGTACCGGTGGACAATACGGTTCTGGGCGAGACGGTAAAACCGGCCGAGCCCGTGCAGCGGCAAGTGTTCGTGGCCCGCGGACCCGATATCCCTGACGAAGTGACCTTCGAGCGCAAACTGTTCGTGATGCGCAAGGTCGTCTCCAACAGGTTGCGCGAACGGACGCCGGAAGCGGTGCCGGATTACTTCCCGGTGAGCTGTTCGGCGCGCACCATTGTGTACAAAGGCCTGGTTCTGGGCCTTGGGCTGCCGCGCTATTATCTGGACCTGCAGGACGAGCGCGTCGAATCTGCGCTCGCCCTGGTGCACCAACGCTTTTCCACCAACACCTTCCCTTCTTGGCCGCTCGCACACCCCTACCGGATGATCTGCCACAATGGGGAGATCAACACCCTGCGCGGCAACTTCAACTGGATGGCCGCCCGCCAGGCCACCATGGCCTCGCCCATCTATGGCGATGACATGCAGAAGCTGTGGCCAATCTCCTATGAGGGACAATCAGATTCCGCGTGCTTTGACAATGCTTTAGAGCTCTTGACCCAAGGCGGCTATTCCCTGGCCCATGCCATGATGATGATGATCCCGGAGGCCTGGGCCGGCAATCCGCTGATGGACGAGAACCGCAGGGCTTTCTACGAGTATCACGCATCGCTAATGGAACCCTGGGATGGCCCGGCCGCTATCGCATTCACCGATGGCCGCACGATTGGGGCCACGCTGGACCGCAACGGCTTACGACCTTGCCGCTTCCTGGAAACCTCCGACGGCCGGGTGCTGCTGGCCTCTGAGATGGGTGTACTGGACATTCCCGAAGAGGATATTGTGCGCAAATGGCGCTTGCAGCCGGGCAAGATGCTGCTGATCGATCTGGAACAGGGCCGGATCATTTCTGACGAAGAACTGAAGGCAGATCTCGCCAAGCGCCATCCCTATTCAGAATGGCTGGCGCGCAGTCAGATCCGGTTGCGCGACCTGCCCCCTGTTGGGCGGTCCGCACCGCGCTCGAACGTCTCACTTCTCAAACGTCAACAGGCTTTCGGGTACACGCAGGAAGACATTAAGTTTCTGCTGACCCCCATGGCGCACACCGGCCAAGAAGCATTGGGATCCATGGGCACCGACACGCCCATCTCCGCGCTGTCTTCCAAGTCCAAGATTCTCGCCACGTATTTCAAGCAGTTGTTTGCCCAGGTGACCAATCCGCCGATCGATCCGATCCGCGAAGAGCTTGTGATGTCGCTGGTCTCGTTCATCGGACCGCGTCCCAACTTGCTGGACCTTAAGGGCACCTCCAACCTAAAGCGCCTGGAGGTGCGACAGCCGATCATCAACAATGAGGGTCTGGAGAAGCTGCGGGCCATCGGAGACATTGCCGACAACCAGTTCCTCACCACCACACTGGACATTACCTATTCGGTTGAACGCGGTGCGGACTATATGAAAACGGCGCTGGACAACCTGTGCGACCGAGCCGAAACGTCCGTCGCCCACGGTTACAACATTATTGTGCTGTCGGACCGTTTGATGGGCCCGGACCGGGTGGCCATTCCGTCTCTGCTTGCCACCTCTGCGGTGCATCACCATCTTATCCGCCGCGGCCTCAGAACCTCCGTCGGATTGGTTGTGGAAACGGGCGAAGCCCGCGAGGTGCATCATTTCTGCACCCTGGCAGGCTACGGCGCTGAAGCGATCAACCCGTGGCTGGCCTTCGAGACGCTCGAGGACATGCTGCCACAGCTGGAAGACACCAGCCTGACCGCCGAAGAGGCCGCGAAACGCTATATCAAGGCGATCAACAAGGGCATCTTGAAGGTGATGTCCAAGATGGGCATTTCCACCTACCAGTCTTATTGCGGTGCGCAGATCTTTGACGCCGTTGGCCTTTCCTCGGAGTTTGTTGAGCAGTACTTCACGGGCACCAACACCGCCGTTGAAGGCGTGGGCCTTGAGGGCATCGCTGAAGAGACCGTGCGCAGGCATGCAGATGCGTTCGGCCTCAACCCGGTGTTGGAAAACGCATTGGAAGTGGGCGGCGAATATGCCTTCCGGTTCCGTGGAGAGAATCACAGCTGGACCCCCGAGTCAGTCGCAGACTTACAGCATGCGGTGCGCGGTGAGTTGCCGGAGAAGTATCTGAGCTTTGCCAAAAACATCAACGAACAAAGCCAGCAATTGATGACCTTGCGCGGTCTCTTCCGCATTCGTGATGCCAAAGAGGTTGGCCGCAAGCCCATCCCTCTGGACAAGGTTGAACCGGCGGCGGAGATCGTGAAGCGCTTCGCAACCGGCGCCATGTCATTTGGTTCCATCTCGCGGGAAGCACACACCACACTCGCCATCGCCATGAACCGCATTGGCGGCAAGTCGAACACCGGCGAAGGGGGCGAAGAGGTCGACCGCTTCAAGCCCATGAAGAACGGCGACAGCATGCGTTCCGCCATCAAGCAGGTGGCCTCAGGCCGCTTCGGCGTAACCACGGAGTATCTGGTCAACTCCGACATGATGCAGATCAAGATGGCGCAAGGGGCAAAACCGGGCGAAGGCGGTCAACTGCCCGGCCACAAAGTGGACGCCACCATTGCAAAGGTACGCCATTCAACACCAGGTGTGGGGCTGATCTCCCCGCCGCCGCACCACGACATCTATTCCATCGAGGACCTGGCCCAGCTCATCTACGACCTCAAGAACGTGAACCCGGACGGCGATGTGAGCGTGAAGCTCGTCTCCGAAGTGGGGGTTGGGACGGTCGCTGCGGGCGTCTCCAAAGCGCGGGCGGATCATGTGACCATTTCCGGCTTCGAAGGCGGCACCGGGGCCTCTCCCCTCACCTCCATCAAGCACGCGGGCAGCCCTTGGGAAATCGGCCTGGCGGAGACCCATCAAACCCTGGTGCTCAACAATCTGCGTGGCCGCATTGCGGTGCAAGTGGATGGCGGCCTGCGGACCGGACGCGACGTGGTAATCGGGGCATTGCTGGGGGCGGACGAATTCGGCTTTGCCACCGCCCCGCTGATTGCGACCGGCTGCATCATGATGCGCAAATGCCACCTCAACACGTGTCCTGTGGGCGTTGCCACCCAAGACCCGCAATTGCGAAAGCGCTTCAAGGGTAAGCCTGAGCATGTGGTGAACTACTTCTTCTATGTGGCAGAGGAGGTGCGCAGCCTGATGGCCGAGATGGGCTTCAGCACATTCTCAGAAATGATCGGCCAATCCGATGTGCTCGACACGAAAGCGGCCACCGATCACTGGAAGTCGAAAGGTTTGGATTTCACAAACCTGTTCTTCAAACCTGACGTGGGAGAGGAGATTGCCACCTTCAATTCAGATCGTCAGGATCATCCGATCCAAGACATTCTGGACCGCAAATTCATCAAAGCGGCAAAACCCGCCTTGGAAGACCGTAAGCCTGTGAAGGAGAGCTTTGAGATCGGCAACACCGACCGCACCGCCGGGGCCATGTTGTCAGGCGAGGTGGCGAAGCGGTATGGCCATAAGGGGCTGCCGGAAGACACCATTTGGTTCTCGCTGAACGGTGTGGCCGGTCAGAGCTTTGGCGCCTGGGTTTCCCATGGAGTAACGCTCGATCTGAAGGGTGAAGCCAATGACTATGTGGGCAAGGGCCTGTCCGGCGGCAAACTGATCGTGCGTCCGCCGGAAAACAGCGGCATCAACCCCGATGAGAGCATGATCGTGGGCAACACGGTGCTTTATGGTGCCATCTCCGGGGAGTGCTATTTCCGCGGCATAGGCGGCGAACGATTTGCCGTGCGCAACTCCGGCGCGATTGCCGTGGTCGAAGGCACCGGCGATCATGGCTGCGAATACATGACCGGCGGCATCGTCGTTGTTCTGGGCGAGACGGGCCGCAATTTTGCAGCAGGCATGTCCGGCGGAATTGCCTATGTGCTTGATGAACAGGGCGATTTTGAACAGCGCTGCAACCTGGCCATGGTGGACCTGGAGCCCGTGGCCGAGGAAGCCGATCATAGTGAAGATCAGCATCAAAGCGGCGCGGATCTGGAGCGCCACGGTCTCGTGGACGTGCAAACGGATATGACGCGCTTTGATGCAGAGCGCCTGCATCAGCTCATTGAGAACCAAGCGCGCTACACCGGCTCAACACGGGCCAAAATGATCCTGGACGATTGGGACACATACCTGCCGAAATTCGTTAAGGTGATGCCGGTGGAGTTCCGCCGCGCGCTTGAAGAAATTCAGCTGGCCCAAACCGGGGAAATGAACATTGGCCTTAGGCGGGGACAATAAGCACCATGGGTAAGGTAACAGGCTTTATTGAGATTGAGCGCCAGGAGCGCACATACAAGCCCGCAGCCGACAGGGTGCGCAACTATCGGGAATTTATGATCCCGCTGGAAGACCGCGACGTGGAGCGTCAGGCGGCACGCTGCATGGATTGCGGTATCCCCTATTGTCACAATGGCTGCCCGGTGAACAACCAGATCCCGGACTGGAACGATCTGGTGTTCCATAAAGACTGGGAAGAGGCTTCGCGGAACCTGCACTCAACCAACAATTTCCCAGAATTTACAGGTCGCATCTGCCCGGCACCGTGTGAAGCCTCGTGCACGCTGAACATTGAAGACATCCCCGTCACCATCAAAACCATTGAATGCGCCATCGTGGACAAGGCCTGGGAAAATGGTTGGATCGTTCCCAAACCGGCAGAGAGCAAAACAGGCAAGAAGATAGCGATCGTGGGCTCAGGTCCGGCTGGCCTTGCCGCCGCGCAGCAACTGGTGCGCGCCGGTCACGAGGTCCACCTTTACGAGAAGCACGCAAAGCCGGGTGGCTTGCTGCGCTATGGCATTCCCGACTTCAAAATGGAAAAGCACCTGATAGACCGGCGGGTGCAACAGATGGAAGCCGAAGGGGTGAACTTCCACTGCGGCGTCCATGTGGGCGAAGACGTGACCGCCAAGCAGCTTGAAGAGAACCATGACGCAGTGCTCCTCACGGGCGGCTCTGAAGCCCCGCGCGACCTGCCCGTACCAGGCCGCGAGCTGGACGGGGTGCACTTCGCCATGAGCTTTCTGCCGCAGCAAAACCGTCGGGTGTCCGGCGAGCCGTTTGATGAGACGGGTTCCATCAGCGCGGCAGGCAAACATGTGATCGTGATCGGCGGCGGTGACACGGGCTCAGACTGTATCGGCACTTCCTTCCGCCAAGGCGCCCTTTCAGTAACCCAGCTGGAAATCATGCCGATTCCGCCAGAGAGAGAAGACAAGGACCTCACCTGGCCGCACTGGCCTTTAAAGTTCCGCACCTCATCCAGCCAGGATGAAGGCGCTGACCGGGACTTCTCGGTGATGACCCGGTCTATTGAAGGAGAAGACGGGCAGGTGACCAGCATCACCTGCGTGCGGGTTGATGAGAACATGAAGCCGATCGAGGGCAGCGAATTCGATCTGCGCGCCGACCTCGTGCTGCTCGCCATGGGGTTCGTGCACCCCGCGCATGCCGGCATGGTCGAGGAGCTTGGCTTGGACTTGGATGGTCGGGGGAACGTTTTGGCTGATCAGTTGGCCTACAAGACATCGCGCGAAAAGATCTTTTCAGCGGGCGATATGCGCCGCGGCCAGTCGCTGGTGGTGTGGGCAATTCGTGAGGGCCGCCAGGCAGCGCATGCCGTGGATGCCTATCTGATGGGGTCCACAGAGCTGCCGCGATAGGCAGCTGTGATCGCTAACTTCTGGGCCAGGAGTGATCGTCCGCGCGGTTCTTAACCGGCTCTGGCAAGATGCCCCGGCGGAACGCTTCTCCGGCGGGTGTGTTCGGCGCCGTGTTTTGCCGGACCGCTTCAAAGGCTTGCCCCACATCCTCGATCACTGGCTGATAAGAGGTGCGGCTCGGAAGTAGCGGGCTCCCGGGGGAAGAGCGGCTTGCCACCTCAGTTTGTTCAGGGGCTGTTACGGCCAGCGGCTCCAGCTCTGATTCTTGTCCAAATGTGGGAAAGATGGGGGCGCTTTCGTCCGGGCCAGGTGTCTCCACGTCGTCACCACTGCCATCGTCTACGGTTACGGCTACAACCGTCTCAACACGCTCCGGAGCCACTTTCTTGCCCGCATCTTCAATGTCCTTTTGGACAACCCCAAGGATGATCGACGCCAGCTTGTTGTTGCCCCGTTTGTAGAAGTGTATCCCGTCTTTGGCGCGCAACCTGCGCACGGCGCCGGTTATATCGGGACCTTCCCACACAAACTCATCTTTCGCGTTGGTGAAGGCCTTGCGAACCGGAATGTAGCGGATGCCCAGCTTTTCGGCCTGTTCGCGCTGGATATTGCTGATGAACTTGGAGGCACGGTCATAGGCGGGTTGTGCCATGGGCGGCAGGCCGGCCACGTAGACCGCGGTGCCCGCGTCCTTCAACTGGCCAAAGAACCTGTCCAGCGTCTGCCGGTAGGAGGTCAGCCATTCATCTGAGCCAAACTGGAACGTGCCGCTTGGGGCACGAAAATTCTGGCGGTCATTGGCCCCCAGCATGACGATCGCAATATCGATGTTCTGGGAGGTGACCAGCTTCTCGATGGCGCTGTTCCAATCATACCGGTCTGGGCGTGCAAAGCCGGATTCTTCCTTGTAGCGGCCTTTGAAGTTGAGCTCGCGATTGCCTTGCGAGATCCGGCGCAAGCCCGCCCACATGCCGGCAGCAATCGAATCTCCCAGCACGAAGATCTCGTACTTTGGCTTTTTGGCCTTGATGTAGCTATAGGCCTCTTGAGGCTTGAGCGTGTCTGCCTTCTGCGCCAATGAGGACGCTGTCGCCAGCGCGCCAAACAGTGCGCTCAGCGCAAGGAGTGCTATGGACCGGATACTCATGGGCCCCGTCTTGTCACAAGATCGTGCCGATCTCAAGACATCAGGCGCCGGACTTTAGCCGGTTCAGCAGTTCCACAGACGGATATGCGTCTGGTTTCAAGCCCTTAGAGCGTTGGAACTTGCGGATGGCCTTTTCGGTTTCGCGGCCGACCGCGCCATCAATCTCGCCCGAATAAAGACCAAGCTTGGTGAGATAGATCTGCAGTTCCTTGCGTCCAGCCAGCATCAATGGCGTGCCGGTTCTGGGCCACCTTGTGCGGAATTCCGGTTTTCCGATGATCCGGTCACCAAGATATGAGACGGCCAAAGCGTATTTGTCCGAATTGTTGTAGCGCATGATCGTACGGAAGTTCCGGTACACCAGGAAGGCCGGTCCCCGGCGTCCGGAGGGCAATAAGAGCCACGCCCCGCGCCGCGTGGAGCGGAACTTGCCGCCGCCGATCGGCTTCACGCCCAGTTTGACCCATTCGGCCACTCTGCGCGGTTTGCGCTTTTTGATGCCGGCGCGGCGGGTGTTGAAGTTGCGCGGTATTTTGACTTCTTCGCCCCAAGATTCGCCTTTGCGCCAGCCGGAAACCTTCAGATAGCGCGCTGTTGACGCCAAAGCATCCGGCACGGAGTTCCAGATGTCCCGGGTGCCGTCACCCGTCCAGTCCACCGCGTAGGCATTATAGGTCGTGGGAATGAACTGAGTGTGGCCCATCGCGCCGGCCCAAGAGCCGGTGAACTGGGACAGTGGAATGTCCTTACGCTGCAGGATCTTGAGCGCAGCAATGAGCTGCTGACGGCCAAAGCGTTTGCGCTTGCCAGTATAGCCAAGCGTCGCGAGCGACTGGATGACCGGAAGATCACCCTTGCGCGCGCCGTAGCGGCTTTCCAAGCCCCAGATGGCCACAATATAGCGCTTCGGCACGCCATAGCGGGCCTCCAACTTGTCGAGCAAGGCTTTTCGCGCGGCATAGTTCTTCTTGCCGTTGGCGATGCGCACATCTGACACTGTCTTGTCGAGATAGGCCCAGGCGGTCAGCTTAAACTCCGGCTGAAAGGCTGCCAGCTTAAGCACTTCGGGGTTTGGCTTGAGGTTCTTGAACGCACGGTCTACCACCGAGCGTGAGACGCCGCGCCGAATGGCCTGGGTGCGCATGGACTTCAAATAGCGCGCAAAGGACGCTTTGTTGTAGGTCCAGCCCTCTGCTTGTGCTGGCGACGGCGCAGCAGCACCGGTCAAGCCCGCCCAGACCAGAGCAATGGCAAGTATTGAGAGTATTTCGCTGCGAATCTTCAGCATGAATGTCTCGCTAGAGTGATAATGAGAAGATTTTTGGGCACACGCCAGAGGTCATCGATCACATTTCGCCAAAAAATTGGGGAAAACTCACTCCGCCGCATCGACCCGAGCGTTTAAAATCTTCTCCCAATCATAGGCGGTTTGCACAATTACATCCAAATCGTCATGTTCTGGCGACCAGCCCAAAATAGCCCGGGCTTTATCAGCAACGGACACCAACTCTGGCGGATCGCCGGCACGCCGGTCGGCATCCACCACGTTTATCTTCTGTTCCAAAACCCGTTCGACGGCGGCAATCGCCTCCAATACGGTGCAGCCATGACCATAGCCACAGTTGAAGATGCCGCTCTCGCCCCCTCCACGCAGGTAGCTCAAGGCCGCCAGGTGGGCTCCGATGAGATCGGACACGTGAATATAGTCGCGGATGCAGGTGCCATCGCGCGTCTCATAATCTCGGCCGAAAATCTTCATTTGGTCGCTGATGCCCAAAGCCGTGCGCATAAGGGCCTTCAGCAAATGGGTTGCAGCCGGGTTTGACTGGCCGGAGCGCCCCTTCGGATCAGCCCCCGCAACGTTGAAGTAGCGCAAGGCCACATAGTTGAAATCATGGGCAAAGGCCGTGTCGCGCAGCATCCACTCTGTCATCAGCTTGGAGGCGCCGTAGGGAGAGATCGGTTCAGTCGGCGTTTCCTCTGTCACCGGGCTCACAGCGGGTGTGCCGTACACCGCCGCGGTGGAGGAGAAGATCATGTTCTTAACACCCGTCTGCACACAGCTCTCAATCAGGCTGCGCGAGTTCACGGTGTTGTTGTGATAATAGCCAAGAGGGTCCGATACTGACTCAGGTACCACGATAGAACCGGCAAAATGCACCACGGCATCCACGCCCTGCTGCTCAATGACCTTCCGCACAGCAGCCTGATCGCCCACATCTATCTCAACGAACGGCACCTCTTGGGGCACAGCCCACCGGTAGCCGGTGGTGAGATTGTCAATCACGCAGACATCTTGGCCGGCGTCCAAAAGGGCCAGCACCATGTGGCTGCCTATATAGCCTGCACCGCCGGTGACCAATACGCTCATATCTTCAACCTGTCTTTTTTCGGGTTCAGATTACGGGCCCTTAACCCCCTCAGGCGTAATACCATCTTCATCCAATTGGTCTTAGGTGCGGTCTGTTTACAATTGGTTAACCCACTGTTTCAGATTTGCATGACTAAACTTGGACAGCCCACATAAGGAGTGGCCCCATGCCCCGACCGATCAAAACCGCCGTCTTTCCCGTTGCCGGGCTTGGCACCCGTTTCTTGCCGGCCACAAAGGCGATGCCCAAGGAAATGCTCACCATTGTGGACCGACCGGTGATCCAGGTGGCCGTGGACGAAGCGCGGGAGGCCGGCGTTGAGCACTTTGTGTTTGTCACCGGACGCAACAAGGGTGTGATCGAAGATCACTTCGACAAACAGTTTGAGCTCGAAGAAACTCTGGCAGCCCGAGGCAAGACCGAGCAATTGGACATCCTGGCCAGTGACTTGCCCCAGGCCGGCCAAGCCAGCTTCACACGCCAGCAGGAGCCGTTGGGTCTGGGCCATGCGGTCTGGTGCGCGCGCAAGCTGGTGGGTGATGAGCCCTTCGCCCTGGTGCTGCCAGACATGCTGATGAAGGGCACGCCCGGTTGTCTGTCACAAATGACGAAGACCTATGAGGAACGGGGCGGCAACATTATCGCCGTTGAGGAAGTGCCCGAAGATCAGGTGTCCAGCTATGGCATTGTCGGTGTGGGGGAAACGCTGTCCGGCACGTCCTTCACCATTACTGAGATGGTGGAAAAGCCGCCGCGTGAAAAGGCTCCGTCCAACTACATCATTTCCGGGCGCTATATCCTGCAGCCTGAAGTGTTTGCGGAAATCGAGGCTCAAGAGCCCGGCGCCGGCGGAGAGATTCAAATCACCGATGCCATGATCCGCCTGATGGCGCGCCAGGAATTTTATGGCGTGAAGTTTGACGGGACCACGTACGACTGCGGAAACAAGGTCGGCTTTCTTATGGCCAATGTGGCCTACGGGCTGGACCGTGCGGACATTGAGCCAGAATTCCGCCAGGCGCTGAACGAGCTTCTGGGCGCCGGTTAGTTCTTCAAACACCGGCTCCAGACGCCAATGGGTGATCACCCCCCACTCTTGGTATAATCGGACCCATGATCTTTGACGGCTTTACCCTTGAGTTCCAAAACGTGCCCCGCGGCCGCCTGCGAATACGCCGTGGTGGTGCTGGGCCTGCGCTGCTGCTGCTTCACGGCAACCCCCAAACCCATGCCATGTGGCACGCCGTGGCCCCGGCCCTGGCGCAGCACTATACGGTGATCTGCCCCGATCTTGCCGGCTATGGCGGCTCGTTCAAGCCGTCGGCGAGCGCCGATCATGCGGCCTATTCAAAGCGGGCCATGGCCGCCGACATGGCCGCCCTCATGGAGGGCCTTGGCCATACGGAGTATCTGGTGGCCGGCCACGACCGCGGCGCCCGAGTTGCCCACAGGTTGGCGCTGGATTTTGGTTCCCACGTGCGCGCCCTTGCCCTGCTCGACATTGTGCCCACGCTGGAACATTTTGAGCGCGCGGACATGGCCTTCGCCATGGGCTACTACCACTGGTTCTGGCTGGCCCAGCCCCATCCGTTCCCCGAACGCCTTATCAACGCAGCGCCCGACGCCTGGTTCAGAGCCCACACCTCGCGCGAGCCAAAGGATGAGAGCTTCTTTGACCCCGAAGCGCTGGCGGACTATATGGACGCCATACGCACACCGGAGATGATCACCGGCATGTGCGAGGATTATAGAGCGGCCGCGACGATCGATCTTGTTCATGACCGCGCCAGCCGGACCGCCGAGGATAAGATCACCTGCCCGGTGCTGGTCCTGTGGGGCGCCAAAGGCAAGATCGCGCAGTGGTATGATCCGCTGGAGGTGTGGGCGCCCTACTGTGCCAAGACCCCCAGGGGCATGGCCCTGCCAACAGGTCACTACCTGGCCGAAGAAGACCCCGGCGGCGTGGTTGAGCAGCTCACTCGCGCATGGCCAGCTTGAGCGTGCTCACCGCAACCGGGGGGATGTTCAGCATCACCGTCTCCGGCAAAAGGCAGATTTCATCGTTGCAGGCCTGCGCCTCCAAAGAGATGATCTCAGAACCTTTGCCGTCCTCTTTCAGCACCACCTCGATCTCCACGTCGCCTTCGTAGAGGGCAAGTTCCTCTTCCGCGATGCCCAGTTTCACCAGCTTGTAGTCCGGATAACTGATCTTTGCCGGCAGCGAACTTGAGCGCGTGCCCACCGAGATCTTGGTGGGAATGAAGGCATCATTCTTCACTTCATGGCCGTTCACGTGCCAGCCTTCGGCGATCTGAAGACTGACGCGCACCTTACCCGGCTCGGTGCGCACCGCGGTTGCCTTCACCTGACCTTTGCCGAGATATTGCAGCGGCCCGCCCGCACCATTGCGCATCAGATCGGCCGCATAGAGCGAATAGGGCACAGAGGCCGGCATTTGCACGGTGAGCCCGGAAATGCTGGCGCTCAACAGATCGGCCCGCTGGCCATATTCCGGCTTGAGCGAGCGCCGCGCCAGGCGGGCAAACAGCTCCAGCGCGGCCGCATTGCCCGAAGGCAAGGTGACGTCGGTTTTCAGCTTCGGCCGGGAAAACTCCACTTCATCTGTGGTGAAGTAATAGTCGCCGGACGGCTTATCGAAGAACAGCTGATCCATACCCTCGGCCACTTCTTCGGCGGCGGTAAGCCATTCTGCCCCGGCCCCCGCATCGTAGAGCGAGACGAACGCATTTGCGAGAAACGCATAATCCTGCTGCGTGGCTGTGAGTTCGGATTTGCCTTCGAAGCGATAGCGCATCAACGCGCCGTCGGCCCCGCGCATGTGTTTCCAAAGATACCGAGCGTTTGAGACCGCCGCTTCCACATAACGCGGCTCGTGCAAGATGCGCCCGGCGTCTGCCATGGTGCGCATCATCAGCGCGTTCCAGCCGGTGAGCACCTTTTCATCCCGGTAGGGTGCCTTGCGCTTGGCGCGCAGGGCCATGAGCTTTTGCCGGATGGTGGCAACAGAAGTGTCAAACTCGGCCTCAGACAGCCCCAAGGCTTTCCGTTGGGCCGGCCGGTCTCCACTCAGAAACAGCACATTCTCCGCCTCAAAATTGCCCTCGAACCGAACGCCATAGGCAATCTCCAAAAGGCGCAGTTCGTCGGTGCTCAAGTTCTCCTGCAGTTCGCTATGCGGCCAGGTGTAGAAAGCCCCCTCCTTCTTCTCACCTGCGGCGTTTACGCTGTCTGCGTCGAACGCAGAGAGGAACGCACCGTCCTCGGTGGTCATGTCGCGCAACACAAAGTCAAGGGCCCGGCGCGCGGCCGTCGCGTGTGTGAGATTGCCTGTAACGGAAAACGAATGCACCAACGCGCGGGTGATGAGGGCCTGGTTGTAGAGCATCTTTTCAAAGTGCGGCACGCGCCAGTTCTCATCGAGCGCGTACCGGTGGAACCCGCCGCCCAGATGATCGTGGATACCGCCACGCACAATCGCATCCAAGGTGGCGTTAACCGCCTTCGTGGCCGCGGTTTCGTCGTGCCGGGTGCTTTGATGCTGCAGGTAGAGCATGAGGGATTCGTTGGGAAACTTCGGCGTACCCTGGGTCCCGCCGGCAGTGGTGTCGATGCCGGCAGACAGCTGAGCGGCGATCTGGGTGCGGATTTCCGGCGTCACCTGCTGGACCTGCAGGCGGGCCTGCATGACCGTGTTCACCACTTCCTGCATCTGGGCGGCCTCGGCCAGCATGTCCTTGGAATGGGTCTTCCAGCGGTTGGCCACGTTGGTGATGAGCTGGGTGAAAATGTCGGGCGGCAGATAGGTCTCGCCCATGAAAGGGGTGAGTTCAGGGGTCAGGAACACATTGTTCGGCCAGCCCCCGCGCTGGGCCATAAGCTCGGTGACCAGCATAAACGTCTCGTCAATATCAGGGCGGCGCTCCCGGTCCACCTTGATGGAGATGAAGTGTTCGTTGAGATAGGCCGCGATCTGCTCGTCCATAAAGCTCTCGCGTTCCATCACATGGCACCAGTGGCAGGTGGAATAGCCAACCGACAGATAGATGGGCTTGTTTTCCGCCTTGGCCTTGGCCAGCGCTTCGGGCCCCCAGGGATACCAGTTCACCGGATTGTCGGCATGCAGGCGCAGGTAAGGCGAGGACTCCTTCAACAGTCGCTTGGCGCCTTCGGCGGCCGCGCCGGTGAGCATCAGGGCAAAAACGAGCAAAGTTGCGGGGAAAAGCTTCAAGAACGGCATGATGGGCTCATTTCATGGTGATCGCGCGCGAACCTGACCTGGAAGTGGTTTGCGGCGGAAGTCAAGGCACGCCTTATCACAATACGTTTGGGCGGCTGAAAAGTTCCATCCGCGGACTTCGTTTTTTGTGTGCGCACCTCTGCGCATCCTTGCCGTGGCGAGCAGCTTCTGTCCAAGCACGCAATGCCGGGATGACAGGCACGGCAAACCCCCCGGACGAGCTCCAGCGCTCTTCCGGATATCT
>JBCDDQ010000092.1:0-16083 GCA_039180225.1 Pseudomonadota bacterium | reverse complement strand
TCGTCATGGCCATCTTCGTGCTTGGCCTCTTTCTTGTGATCATGATCGTCATGGCCATCTTCGTGCTTGGCCTCTTTCTTGTGGCCGTGTTCGTCATGGCCATGACCGTCTTCGCGGTCTCTGTCTTTGAGAAGCAGTTTCTCAATGCCTGGCGCATCGACAAGTGACACGATCTTCGGATTATGGCTCACCGCCTCCAGCGGCGAACGCAGGAAGATCTCAAAGTCACGTCCAATCCAGAAGACAACCTTGGCCTTTTGCAGCGCTGTCGCATCAGAGGGACGCATGCTGTATCCGTGCGGCGACGCCAGCCCACGGACAATGAGATGCGGCGTCCCCGCCCCTTCCATCACCGCAGACACCAGAGAATGAACAGGCTTGATTGTGGTCACAACGCCTGGAGCAGGCTGTCCAGCCCAGGCAGGAGAAGAGAGCGCAAGAAGCGCAGCGAAGATAGAGAACGCGAAACGTTTCATGGTATGATCTTAACAGTTACAGTGAGCATGGCATGATTGCCGCTTGGGATTGCTAACGTTATATTATAACGTTAAGTGGGCCGGCAACCGAAAACAAGAGCTTGATGGACGCAACGGTACATACCTCGCTGAGGCCGCTTTTGACCCTCACGGGCGCTGGAATTCAGAGGCAAGACCGTTGGTTGGTACGCAATGTGGGCTTGAGCGTCGCGCCGGGAGAGATCGTGACCCTGATCGGACCGAACGGGTCAGGCAAGAGCACAACGGCCAAGATGGCTGTCGGCCTGCTTGAACCCGATGAAGGCACCTGTGAGCGTATGCCGGGCCTGTCGGTGGGCTATGTCCCCCAGAAACTCAACATTGACCGGACCTTGCCCCTCACCGTGAAGCGCCTTCTGACTTTGAGCGCACGTTACAGCGATGCGCAGATCGGCGAGGCCCTCTTTGCGGTGGGCATTCCAGACCTTGTCGACGCTCAGGTGCAGCATCTTTCCGGCGGGGAGTTCCAGCGCGCTCTGTTGGCCCGCGCCATGATCGCCAAGCCGGACATCCTGGTGCTTGATGAGCCCGTGCAGGGGGTGGATTTCGCCGGCGAGGTCGCGCTCTACGATCTCATTCAGGAGATTCGCGACAAAACCGGCTGCGGGGTGCTTCTGATTTCCCATGATCTGCACATGGTCATGGCCGCAACCGACACGGTGATCTGCCTGAACGGACATGTCTGCTGCACCGGAACACCTGAAGTGGTGTCAGCCGATCCTGAATATGTGCGCCTGTTTGGGCAGCGCGCCTCTGAGGCTCTGGCCGTCTACCGCCACAAGCACGATCATGTGCATTTGCCCGATGGGCGTGTGCAGCATGCGGACGGCACCATCACCGATCACTGCCACCCGGACGATGGGCACCATCGTGAGGGCGAAGCACAAGAGCGCGAACCGCATGCTTGATGATTTCTTCACCCGAGCCCTGTTGGCGGGCATTGGTCTGGCCATCATGGTTGGCCCCATGGGCTGCTTTGTGGTGTGGCGACGTATGTCCTATTTCGGAGACACCATGTCCCATTCGGCTCTTTTGGGCGTGGGCGTTGCGTTTCTCCTGGAGCTGCCCCTGGTTGCCGGCGTCTTTGCAATTGCGGTGACCGTGTCGCTGAGCCTGTTGTTTCTGCAAAGCCGCAATGCTCTTCCCACCGATGCGTTGCTCGGCATCCTGTCCCACTCCACATTGGCGCTGGGCCTGGTGATTGTGGCCTTTATCTCCTGGATCCAGGTGGATCTCATGGGCTTTCTGTTCGGCGACATTCTGGCGGTGAGCAGGACTGACCTGGCGATCATTTATGGGGGCGGGCTGGCGCTGCTCGCCGTGCTGATCTGGATATGGCGCTCCCTGCTCACCGCTACGGTGAACCCGGAAATCGCGCAAGCGGAGGGGTTGAAGCCGGAACGCAGTAAACTGATCTTTATGCTCATCATGGCATCGGTCATTGCCATGGCCATGAAACTTGTTGGCATTTTGCTGATCACCGCACTGCTGATCATTCCCGCCGCCACGGCCAGGCGCTTTGCCTCCGGGCCTGAACATATGGCCGTCCTGGCCTCACTGATCGGGGGTGTTGCGGCGGCGGCCGGACTGTTTGGCTCGCTGCGTTTTGACACGCCGTCCGGTCCTTCTATTGTTGTTGCCGCGCTGATACTGTTCCTTCTCAGCCAGGTGCCGGCCCTGTTCGCCAAACCCTCCCAACGCCCTAACGATGGAGCCCTGTCATGAGCGCTGAAATATCTGTACTGACCAAGAACCAAGAGATGGTGCTGGACACGCTCAACCAAGCCAAGGGCCCCATGAGCGCCTATGCGATTTTGGACGAGTTGCGCCGGGAGGGCTTCAGGGCCCCGCCCCAGGTCTACCGGGCTCTGGACAAACTGATGCAAGGCGGATTGGTGCACCGGTTGGAAAGCTTGAATGCTTTCGTGGCCTGCTCCCATGGAGCGTGTCACAAAGCCGGGCTGGTGGCCTTTGCGATTTGCGACAAGTGTGGCGCGGTGTCGGAGTTCTCCGATGAAGCCGTCACGAAAAGCCTGACCAACTGGATTTCCAAGAACCAGTTCCGCAACACAAAGACCACAATCGAAATCCGTGGGGATTGCCCCCAGTGTGCAGCCGCCTGAGGGCGCCGCTAGAGCAGTTCTTTGTCATATGGAACTGCTCTAGAACTCTGCCTCGCGCGATCGCGCAATGCCTGAAATCACCTCGTTATAGGGCGCACGCAAGCCAAGTGTGCTCGCTTCCACCGGGATGGCGCCGTTGATAAAGTCCACCTCCGACGGTCGGCGCGCCATGTGATCCAAGAGCATGGACGGGCGGGCATTGGGCATATTGTTGCCGAAATTGGTGACGTACTCCTTGGCATCGTCAAAGGTGATGTTGATGCCTTTGGCCATAGCCACTTCGAAGGCTTCTTGAGCGCACGTGTGGCTGATCTGCCAGGAATGGGGGTCGGCCATCACTTCGCCAATGGTGCGATTGAAGACTGCGCACGGACCGCTGAAGGCCACATTGCAAATCAGCTTCTCCCAGATGAGCTGGTTGATATCCTCAAAGGCCTTGGCCTCAAACCCGGATGAGCGCCAGAGATCCGCGACCTTCTCGCTGCGCTCCACGGAGCCGCCCTGCATCTCGCCTATGCGAATCAAGCTCATACCATTGTGGTGGGCATGGCCGGGGCCTTTCATGGAGGCGCCAAATCCCTGCGCGACCCCCAGGAGGACGTTGTCTGGCTCCATATAGGCGCTGATGCGCTCGCCTGCCCCCACGCCGTTCTGGATGGTGAGCACCAGAGTGTCATCGCGCAAAAGGGGGCCGAGCGACTTGGCTGCGCTCTCCACCCCCGAGGCTTTGGTGGCAATGATCACCAGATCGCACGCGCCGGGCGCCGACACTTCGGTAGTGGCCTGGACCGTTTTGGCCACCCGGTCGCCGCTGGCCCCTTCCACGCGCAGGCCGTTCTTCTGAATGGCTTCAATATGGTCGGCCCAGGTGTCAATGGCCCACACCTCATTGCCCGCGTCCGCCATCAACCCGGCATAAATGGAGCCCATGGCGCCGGTTCCTACGATCGCAATCTTCATCTTTGTTCTCCCGCCCTCGCCTGCGCCTACACGCGCTTTGAGGATTGAAGTACCAGCTTCTGCAGCAACTCGTCCAGTTGCCTGCGCTCCTGGTCCGAGAGGGCCGACAGCAGTTCGGCCTCACGGGCCTGAAAACGCTTTACCAGCCGCTTGTGCAGAGCGCGGCCCGCCGGCGTGATCCGCAGCCAGGCCTGGCGTCCATCCTCAGCGTCAGGGCTGCGCTGGACATAGCCTTTGTCCAGCATCCGGTGGACCCCGCGCGAGATGGAGTTACGCGGCCGACCGGTCATATTGGCCACATCCTGGGCGGTGAGTTTGGGGAAATGCGCAAGGCAGAACAGCAACAGATATTCGCCGCGGTTCAGCCCTTCGTCCCGCTTGATTGTGTCATAGACCGGAACAATCAGAGAGTTTGCCAGGAACGAAATGCGGTAGGTGTCGCGGATTTCGTTGCTGGCGAAGATGGCATTAAGATCACGGGTGCTTGCAGACATGGGCGTAGTCTGGCATATTGTTCCAAATAGAACAATATGTGCAATGAGGAGGAGCTGCCCATGACCCCAGAACAAGTTCTGTCCCATGCGCCCCGTGTGCTCAGCCAGAGCCAACGGGAGCACTATTTCGAGCATGGCTATGTGGGGGTTGAGAGCTTGGTGCCGGCCGATGTTCTGGCCGAAGTTCAGGCAATCACCAATGAGTTTGTCGAGAAGAGCCGGAAAGAAACACAGTCCGGCGACACGTTCGACATTGGTCCAGGCCATTCTGCGCAGACGCCGGTGCTGCGCCGCCTCAAGAGCCCGGATGAGCAGCATGAGATTTATTGGAAGTTCGCCACCGGTCTCATGGCTGACGTGGCCGCTGATCTTGTAGGGCCCAACGTGACCTTCCACCACTCCAAGCTGAACTTCAAATGGTACGATGAGAGCGACACGGTGAAGTGGCACCAAGACATCCAGTTCTTTCCCCACACCAACTACAACGTGCTCACCATCGGCTGCTATCTGGCCGACACAGACATGAACAATGGCCCCCTGGCCGTGCTCAAGGGCTCCCATAATGACGAGCTCTACGATCAATATGACGCCAGCGGAAACTGGACGGGCATGCTGTCGGACGAAGATGCCGCCAAGGTGGACATGAGCCGGGCCGATTATCTCACCGGGCCTGCCGGTTCCATCACCGTGCACAATGCCAGGGCGTTGCATTACTCGCCCTCGTCAAAATCGCCCCTGCCCCGGCCGCTTCTGCTGAACTGCTACACATCTGCGGATGCCAAACCCTACACACCCCATCCCCAGCCCACCTCTCACACGTACGAGTTGGTGCGCGGCGAACCGGTCCATTGGGCCCACCATGACCCCAGGCCCTGCCAGATCCCTCCGGATTGGTCGGCCGGCTACACCTCGATTTACGCAGCTCAAGCCGGTGAGGACAAAGCCGCCGGCGGCATGATGTAGCGGCCACGCATGGCACAAGAGAAGACCATTCGTCCCCGGCGCAGTTTCATTTTCTCGCCGGGGCTGAGACCCGACATGTTTCCCAAGGCTCTGGCGTCGGGCACCGACATTGTGTGCGTGGAGCTGGAGGACGGCATTGCGCCGAAGGACAAGCTGGAGGCCCGGCAGAAGGCCTTGGCGCTGTTTGAAATCGCGCAAGCTGAAGACGGGGTGGAGCGCATTGTCCGCATCAATTGCCTGCGCGACCGGTTTGGTCTTGCGGACGTGGAAGCGGTCCTCGCTACGGACACACCGCCACCCGCCCTGATGCTGCCGAAGGTGAAAACGCCTGATGAGATTGTCTGGCTTGATGATCTGCTCACAGAGCGCGGCCACGCCTCGCGCCTGCATGTGATCATTGAGACCAATGCCGGTTTGGAAGCGGTGCATGAGATTGCCCGGGCCAGCGATCGCATTGACGCCCTGTTCTTCGGCGGGGTGGATATGGCTGCAGAACTCAGATGCCAGAACGCCTGGGAGCCGCTTCTCTATGCCCGTTCGCGGGTGGTGCATGCGGCGGCGGGAGCTGGTCTCGACGTGATCGACGTGCCTTTCCTGGATCTTGAATACATGGACGGCATGGTGCGCGAGGCGACCCTTGCGCGCGATCTCGGCTTCAGCGGCAAGGGTGCCATTCATCCTAAGCAGATTGGCGCGCTCAACACGGTGTTCACACCGGATGAGGCCGCCATCTCCCGGGCCCGGCGCATCATCGAAACGTTCGAGCAAGCAGATACCGGTCTGGTGGTGATCGATGGCAAGCTGATCGAAAAGCCCGTGCTGCGCGAAATGCACCGGATTGTCGCAATCGCCGAGCGGGTCTCAACCGCGTAGCACGCCCAAGATCTGGACGAGGAACTCGCCTTGGCGACGGGTGCCGGTCTTGGCAAAGATCTGCTGCAAGTGGTTGCGCGCCGTGTTGCGCGAGATACCCAAGCGCTCAGCCGCCACGTTCAGCTCCGCGCCGGTGGCCAGTTGCTCGGCCAGTTGGCTTTCCGCGGCTGTCAATCCAAACAAGCGCATCAGCGCGGCGCCGAGGCCGGTTGAGCTCTCCAGCGGGTTCCAGATGTAAATCAGTACAGAGACCGGACTGGGATGAGACAACTGACCGGGATTAACGGGCACGAACTGCGCAATCAAGGGCGGCGCCGGTGGCTCTGAGGTCAGCAGCACTTCAGACCCGTCGCCATTGAGGGCTTTGGCCATCGCCTGGCTGAAGTGCAACTCCCGGCCGCGCTCCCGAGGTCGGAGCATGTCGTTTTGAACATAAAGGACGGTCCCGGCTTCGAGCATTTTCCGTCCGGCCGCGTTCATCTGAACCACGCACCCATTGAAGTCCAATGCCAGGATGGACCAGGGCAGGTGATCTGGCGTCCAGTTAGCGCCCGGCAGGCCGCTCTCATCCGGCGCACTGCGCTTGGCAATGCGCCAGGCGTTACCGATGGCCGGCGCCAGCCTGCGGAACGCCTCGATCTCAGCGGTCTCGGGGTGACCTTGCCTTTGTAAGAACTCGACGGAGTGAAACAGAGTCACATCGCCTTCATCGTAAACCCGAGCGCCCAAGAAGTATCGCATGCCCTCGACCCGGGACAGCCAATCGTAAAACTCATGTTGATCCATGCTGCGATCGTCGATGAACTTACCCTCATAGACGATATGCCCGGGCGCATGTCGCAACGAGTATTGCATCCGCGGATTGATGGCGTTGATATGCTGGATGTAATCGTCCTGGCCTGCCTCAAGCCCTCGGCCGCACCAGTTGGAGATCGCGCCGGTCTTTCGGTTCAACTCAAAGACCACTCCGCCGACGCCACTGAAGGCCGAGATGACTGACTCCAATGCGCGTTCGAACTGCAGTTCCCCGCCCGCAGCCGCCAATAAATCCTCTTGGATTCGAAAAAGATCTTGCGTCTTCAAAATTGCCCGACCCACCCCCGACGCACCTTAAAGGGTAACCTAATAAGTTATAGATATCAATATGTCACCATAAAGGTCTCTACAGACCTAATACCCAATGAACATTCGTATTAATCAGAGAAATACACCCAAAATGGCGTGAACTCTGAACCATCCACAAGGCATAGTACATTTGTACTAATCAGATCCGTTGATCACCCTCAAAATTAACTTAGCGTGACCTTGCAGTCTGGACAGTGAGGTGGCGCCGGACTGCTTCGTAGAACCTTAATTTTAGGACCGGGGCAATGTGGGAGCAGCGTGATGGCAATAGTGGTGGGAACAAACGGTAACGACGATCTGGACGGCACAGCGAACAACGATCTGATTATTGCAGGCAATGGCGACGACACCATCGATGGGGGCGATGGACACGATCTGATCTTTGCCGGGCGTGGCGATGACACGATAGATGGGGGCGCGGGCAATGATGTCATCGTGGCTGGAAGTGGGGACGACACGGTTGATGGCGGCGATGGTCATGACGTGATCTTTGGCGGTCGCGGCGACGACACCATTGTCGGTGGAGATGGCAACGACCTGATCTTCGGCGGGTCCGGCAATGATACGATCGACGGCGGCGAAGGGTGTGATATCATCTCTGCGGGCAGAGGCGATGACCTGGTCATCTTCGATGTGGATGAAAATGCCGGCGCCCAGAACTATTTCTCTGGCGGCAGCGGCAATGACACGTTGCGGCTTCGCCTGACCCAATCGCAGTTCAACGAAATGACGGCGGCAGGCGTGTTCGCGGCCTTTGCCTCTCATGTGGGCAGCCATAGCGGGTTTGACTTTGCCTCCTTTGGCCTCAGCTTCCCGCTCAACTTGAAGGTTTGGTACTTCGAACAGATTGACATTGAGATTACCGGATCGCCCGGGCTCTTCACCAATGGCGACGATAGTGTGGATTTCAACACCGTGGTGGCCGGCACCTATCAGGACGGCACCCAGTATGACGGGCTGGATGGCAATGACACCGTGACGCTTGCGAACACCGCGGCGGCTGCGGCTGCGGCTGGCTTTGTTGTCGGCACGGCGTTCAATGCCGGCGCCGGCAACGACACCGTGAACGGCGGCGCGTTGGACGACATCATCAATGGGGATGCGGGCAACGATGTGCTGAACGGCGGTACAGGCGTTGACGTGCTCAATGGCGGTGATGACGACGACCGGCTGATCCTGGAAGACATCAATGTGGGCGACAGCGTTGATGGCGGCGATGGAAATGACACTTTTGTCTTCGCAGCGGCAAACGGAATGGATCACAACATCACTGCGTCTGCAACACAGGTGCAGGTTGATGGCACGTTCATATCCGTCACCAATGTTGAAAACTATGAGTTTACGGGCGCGGATGGAAATGACTTTATCCGTGGACGTGATGGCAATGACATCATCCGCGGCGAAGGTGGTGCTGACCAAATCGAAGGAGACCTTGGTGTCGACCAGCTGTTTGGCGGCGCCGGGAATGACATCCTGATCTTTAGAGACGCCGACACTGGCGATCTGGCCAATGGCGGTACCGGGTTTGACGATTATCGCTTCATCACCAACACAGTGACGAACAACACCATTACGGCCACCACGACCAATGTGACGGTTGACGGTCAGGTCGTGCAGTTGGTCGATATCGAACGGATACTTATTGAAGCGGGCGGCGGAGACGATTTGATCACCGGCAGCGTTCTTGCGGACCTGCTTCGCGGCCAGGACGACAATGACACCATCAATGGCGGCGATGGCAACGACCAAATTGAAGGTGGGACCGGCATCGATAATCTAAACGGTGGCGGTGGAAACGACATCCTCCTGCTGTCGGACGCCGACAATGGAGATATGGTTGATGGGGGCGCGGACACGGACGCGTTCCAATATAACGATGGTTCCGGCGCCAACAACGTTATCACCGTGACGCCCAGTGACGTAACGGTGGATGGAGCAACGATCCAGCTTACGAGCATCGAACGCGTCATCATTCAGGCCGGAGATGGAAACGACCTGATTACCGGGGGCATTGGCAATGACCTGCTTCGCGGCCAGAACGGCAACGACACGATCTTGAGCGGCGCCGGGACAGATCAGATTGAAGGGGGTGACGGCGACGATCGTCTGGTCTTGGAAGACATCAGCGCGGGCGATACCATCAACGGCGGGGCCGACACGGACACGTTGGTCTACGCGGCGAGCCTCGGCGCAAACCACACGATCACAGGCACCGCCGGCGATTTCACGGTTGATGGCGTGACGATCACCGTGATCGATCTGGAAAACTTCGAGATCACAGGCGGCGATCAGGACGACACCATCACCACCCATGATGGTGACGATGTGATCGATGCGCTGACAGGCAACGATACGATCGATGCCGGTGACGGCAATGACGAGATCTTCATTGATGACGGGGGCGACACCATCGATGGCGGGCTCGGCTTTGATGCTCTCGTGGTCCGCTCCAACGACGAGATCACGGCCAATCTGGGCACAGGCACGCTGCAGTTCAACATGGACCCGGGCGATACAATGCTTGGCATTGAGCGGCTCGTCACGGGTGATGGCGCCGATGATATCACCGGAACGGCCGGTAATGACACCATCGAAACCGCCGGAGGCGGCGACCGGGTCAATGCTGTGGGTGGCCTCGATGTCATCAACTTGGGCGATAACGACGATCTTTTGCTGGTGAGCGATCTGGCGGGCGACATCGCCGATGGTGGCGACGGCCGGGACAGCGTAAATTTCAACTTCGGCCAGAGCGTCAACTTCGACATGGGCACGGGTGTTGTCACCCTGGTGGGGGGCGGTGACGCCGGCAGTTACGTCAACTTTGAAGGTGCCTCGATTTTTGGCAGCGGCGGCTCCACGTTGATTGGCACCAACACTTCCAACAACACCCAGGTGAGCGGCAGCAACAACACGGTCTCCCTGCTTGACGGCGACGATAACGTGAACCTGCTCAACCCGGGCGACAACAACGCCTTGGACGGGGGTGACGGAACCTTTGACAGCATCCGGTTCGACACTTCCTCCAACGTGACCGTTGATCTGAGCACGCCGATCGGAACCTATGCCATAGGGCTCGACACGGGCACGCTGACGGGTTTTGAGGTCATCCGCACCCGCGCCGGCGACGATACGGTTACCGGAAGTGACGGCAATAACCGTATTGAGGTCTCCACCGGCATGGACACGGTCGCCACCGGGCTCGGCGATGACAATATCTTCATAGCCGATGGCGGGGGCGACAGCCTTGATGGCGGCGGAGGGGACAATGACGGTCTCTTTATCGTGACAACCGACAACATCACGATCGACCTTAGCCTCGCTGCGAACAACCTGCAGGTTGGTGCCGATGCTGTGTCCACGGTCATCAATATTGAGAACATCACAGCCTTCGGCGGAAACGATACGCTGATCGGCAGCTCCGGACGCGACAATCTGAACGGCGGCGCCGGCAACGACACGATCACCACCGGGCTCGTGACAGGAGTTCTGCGCGATGCGGTGGCCGGAGGAGATGGCGACGATACCCTCATCTTTAACGGCTCTGGTGTTCAAGCCAGCGGTGGATTGGGCATGGATACGTTCGAGTTCATCGACTACAACCCGGGCATCGGCACGCAAAATGCGTTGCTGTTTGACGTGGACGTCACTGAGATGGACAAGATCGACGTGTCCGATTGGAATCTCGGGCTGACGCCGGGCGATATCGCTGCACTGGCCACCCAAGGACCAACAGTGAACGACAGTGCGCTCAGCCTTGACGGCGGGGACCTGACAATGACGATCTTCGGCATCAACACGGCAGATCTGATTGCCGATGCCAACGACATCTTTATCGTTTGATGCGCGTGAAACAGGAACCATCCGGCGGGCGCTTCGTCCCGCCGGGTGATCACGTGGCCGCAGCGCCTGGCCCATAAAGCTGGATGGCGGTGCTGACCTTGCCGGCAAGATCCCGCAGCTTGCCGCCCACCTTGGCGCGCGTCGCTGGCGTGAAGCGGCGGATGGGGCCGATGGCGCCGACGGAGAATGTGGCCCCGATATTGCCGATGATCACCGGGGCCGCGACGCTGGAGACCCCGATCTCAATCTCCTCCACACACTCTGCGTAACCCTGCTGCTGAATGGTGCAGAATTCATCGCGCAGCGCGCGCTCGTCGGTTTGCGTCTTTTCTGTGTAGACCTTCATGGGGCCTTTCAGGATATCTTCGCGGAATTCCTCTTCGGCAAAGGCCGCAATGGCTTTTGAGCAGGAACAGGCATGCATGGGGCGGAAGCCGAGACCGGGATGGATGTAGGAACGCGTCTTGTCGGCAGGCGTTTCCACATGGATGATCTCCACGCCCTTGTTGCGGAAGCGGGAGAGGAACACCGCCTCGCCAAAAGCCACCGCCGCCTCGGCCAGCGCCGGCGCCGCGGCCTGGCACACATCCACATCCGGCTTGCCCAGAAGCGCAATGCGGATCAGGCGCTCGCCCACCAGGTAGCGCGAGTTGCCCTCAGGATCATCCAACAGGCGCTGCTCGGCCAGGGTCTGTAAGAGCCGGTAGCAGGTGGGCCGGGGCAAGCCGGTGGCGTGCTGCAGCTCGGAGGCCGATACGGGGCGGCCTGCTACAGCGACGGTCTCCAAGACCGATATCAATCTGCTCAGATGCATGATTTCTCACTTTACAGACATTTGTCTCACGGTTTAAGAAGTTTGGGCGAAAAGATCAAGGGCTCCGAGCCCTTGCGAACGCGAGGGCCCACAGCTCTGACCTTTCTCTTGGCTAGGAAGGTCCTCGCTTTCGCAAGGACACGGGGTAGTGGAAACCATGACGCACAAAGTCGACTTCGACACCATTGCATGGGAGAGCCCCATGCCGGGTGTGCGCCACAAGGTGAAGGTGGTGGGCACCAAGAAGCTGCGGCTTGTGGAATATTCCGCCGAGATGGAACCTCATTGGTGTTCGGTGGGCCATATGGGGCAAATCCTCTCCGGGCGGTTTGAGATCATCTTCGATGACGGCACCGAAATCTTTGAAGCCGGGGACGGCGTCATCATCCCTGATGGCGAGGACCATCGTCACATGGCCAAAGCCCTGACCGACACGGTTCAGGCGCTCTTTGTGGAGGAAGCTTAAAAGCAATGAGCACAAACGGAAAAGACTGCTGCGGCCCCGGTTATGCCTCCCCGGCAGAAGCCATGCAGGCGCCCGCTGAGAAAATCCTCTACACAATTGCCATCTACACCGGCACCGGCATCCAGAAACCAGACTATCTGGTGACCATTGATGCGGACCCCGACAGCCCCACCTATTCAGAGGTGATCTCGCGACTTGAGATGCCGGGTATAGGCGATGAGCTGCACCATATGGGCTGGAACGCCTGTTCGTCCTGTCACGATGATGCCAGCATGGAGCGAAAGTATCTCATCGTGCCGGGCGTGCGCTCCACCAACCTGCATATCGTCGATTGCGGCACCGATCCGCGCAATCCCAAGCTCCACAAGTTGATCGACGGGGCTGAGATCAAAGCCAAGACCAACCTCTCCGCCCCGCACACCGTTCACTGCCTGGGCTCCGACATCATCATTTCCATGCTGGGCGATGCCCAGGGCAATGCGCCCGGCGGCTATCTGCATCTGAACAAGGACTTTGAGATTGTGGGGCGCTGGGAGGCGTCCATGGGCGATATCCCGTTCTCCTACGACTTCTGGTATCAGCCGCGCCACAATGTGATGGCCACATCCGAATGGGCTGCGCCCAACACCTTCATGCCGGGCTTCGATCTGGAAGAGGTGGGGCACCTGAAATACGGCCGGCGCATTCACCTCTGGGACTTTGAGAAGAAAGAGCCCACCCAGACCTTTTATCTGGGCGAGGATGGGCTGATCCCTCTGGAAGTGCGCTTCCACCATGACCCTGCCTCCAGCCATGGCTTCTGCGGCGCGGCGCTCAGTGCCAACATTATCCACTGGTGGAAAGATGATGCCGGCGAATGGCAGTGGGAAAAGGTCATCGATGTGGAGAACGAGCCTCATCCGGAGTGGCCCATCCCGATCCCGGGCGTGATCTCGGTCATTCTCCTGTCCATGGACGACCGCTTCTTGTATCTGTGCAATTGGCTGCACGGGGATATCCGCCAGTATGACATCTCCGATCCGCACGCGCCCAAGCTCACCGGCCAGGTGTGGATGGGCGGCCTTCTGGGCAAGGCGCCTGAGGTCAACGGTGTGAAGGTGACCGGTGGCCCGCAGATGATCCAACTGTCACTGGACGGCAAGCGGCTCTATGTCACCACCTCCCTCTTCTCCACCTGGGACAATCAGTTCTATCCGGAAATCCGCACCAATGGCGGCTGCATGCTGATGGTCAATTGCGACACGGAGAACGGCGGCATGCAAATCGATCCGGACTTCGTGGTCGACTTCGGCAAAGAGCCCAACGGCCCCTCGCGCTGCCATGAGACGCGCTATCCGGGCGGTGACTGCACGAGCGACATATGGCTGTGAAAACCTACACCGTCACCCTCGGCAATCGCGACGGGGCGACCTTTGAGGTGCCTGCGCATCGCGCGCTGCTCGACAGTCTGCGCGAGCAGGGCGTGGATCTGCCCTTCGGCTGCAGGTATGGCGGCTGCATCACATGCGCGGCCAAGCTCACCTCCGGCGCGGTGGACCAGCGCGCGCAGGTGGCCCTCAACAACCGCCAGATCAACGATGGCTACGTCGTCTTGTGCGTGGCGCGGCCCACCAGCGACTGCACCTTGGAGGTTGGCGTGGAGAGCCATGACACGCTCTACCGCAACCCGTTCCTCGACCCGCTTAAACCTCACGAACTGAAGGCGGACATCGCAACACCGCTGAAGGACACCCCATGAACCACGACGAGCCCTACTCGGACGACTATCTGCAAGGCATCCTCAAATCGGTGAAGACCATTGCCATGGTGGGGGCCAGTCCGGACAAGACCAAGTTCTCCTATGGCGTTTTGCGCGTGCTGCACGAAACCGGCTACGACATGATCCCGGTCAACCCGCGCCCGGAGCTTGAAGAGATCCGAGGGATCAAAGTCTACCCTTCCCTGGAGGCGATCGACCGGCCCGTGGACATGGTGCAGGTGTTCCGACGGGCCGAAGACCTGCCCGATGTGGCGCGTGAGGCCGTGGCGATCGGTGCCAAGGTGCTTTGGGGCCAAATCGGCGTGAAGCACCAGGACGCAGCCGACATTGCCGAAGCAGCCGGGATTAAGGTGGTGATGGACCGGTGCCCCAAGATTGAGCTGTTCCGCCCGTTCTGGAAGCCGCGCCTCAACCTGGAAATTTGAGGGCACGCTATGACCGGTGTCACTTGCGCACCTTGAATTTCGCTCTAAACTCAGGAGGCGAGAGGACAAGGAGTGCAACAGCAATGAAATCCATCCTGTTTTCCCTCACCCTGATGATTGGCCTTCTGGGCGCCCTCACCGCGGCCAACGCGTGTGCCTGTTGCGGCAGCTGGCAGGTGGTGAACGTGGCCAAGTGGGATGTGCTCAACATCCGATCAGGGCCGAGCGCGAAATTCCAAATCGTTGGCCAAATTCCCCCGGGTGCTGCGTGTGTGTCGCGCCATAAGGAGTGCCGTGGCAGGTGGTGCCGGGTCAGCTATGCGGATTATACGGGCTGGGTGAATGTCAGATACTTACGCTGGTTGCCCTAGAATTTGAGCAACGCCCCCTCCAGAACAATCCCCCCGCCAGGCCCGCGACCGGACCAACCGGACAGCGCGGCGGCTTGGCGCCGGCTTGCTGTCTGTTTGATCTTGGCCACCATTGGTGGCACCGGCCTCTGGTCCTCGGTGGTCGTTTTGCCGGTTATTCAAGAAGAGTTTGGCGTTAACCGCGGCGGGGCCTCCCTGCCCTTCACACTGACACTGGCGGGTTTTGCCTTTGGCGGCATCCTCATGGGGCGCTTGGCCGACCGGGTCGGAATTGTGATCCCGGTGATCCTGGGCGCTGTCCTTTTGGGAGCCGGTTATGTTCTGGCCTCGTATGCACAGAGCTACTGGCAATTTCTTGCCATTCAATGCGTGCTGATCGGCATGCTGGGCAGCTCGGTGACGTTCGGGCCTCTGGTGGCCGACATCACCCATTGGTTCGTGCGCCGGCGGGGCATTGCCGTGGCTATTGTGGCCAGCGGGAACTATCTGGCCGGTGCGCTTTGGCCGCCTGTTCTGCAATATGGCATCGATACGGTGGGCTGGCGCCAGACCCATCTCCTGGTGGGTCTCTTCGTGGTGGTCACCATGATCCCTCTGGCACTGCTCCTGATCCGCAAATCCAGCCCGCGCGCGCACGCAAGCGCGGCACACTCCCAAGCGCTGCACCCAAGCCCGGCACCCTTGCCCGTGCTCCAGGTCTTGCTCATCACGGCCGGGGTGGCCTGCTGCGTGGCCATGGCCATGCCGCAGGTGCATATGGTCGCCTATTGCGTGGACTTAGGGTATGGCGCGGCGAGCGGCGCGGAGCTCTTGTCCATCATGCTGGGGCTGGGCGTGGTGAGCCGGTTGATCTCTGGTCTTGTGGCCGACAAGATCGGCGGTCTGGCCACTTTGCTGATCGGCTCTTCGCTGCAGTGCCTGGCGCTTGTCTTCTATCTGCCGTTTGATGGCCTGGTTTCGCTCTATCTGGTGTCCGCCCTCTTCGGCCTTTCCCAAGGAGGTATTGTGCCCAGTTACGCGCTTGTGGTGCGTGACTATTTCCCCGCCGAGCAGGCCGCCACCCGGATCACCACCGTGCTCATGGCCACCGTGCTGGGCATGGCGTTGGGGGGCTGGCTCTCCGGCGTGATCTATGACCTCACCGGCTCCTACGAGCTGGCGTTCATCAATGGCATCGGCTGGAACCTGCTCAACATGTCCATTGCCGGATGGCTGCTGATCTCCCGCATGCGCCCGCGGGTACAGACGGCGGTGTAACCCATGGCCCGAAGCTTTCCAGATATCGATGGCCGCACGTTTGATGTGATCATCATTGGCGGGGGGATTAACGGCACCAGTTCAGCCCAGCACCTGGC
>JBCDDQ010000091.1:0-16174 GCA_039180225.1 Pseudomonadota bacterium | reverse complement strand
TGACCGTCAAAACCAGCTTCCTGGGTGCCCATGCCATGCCGCCGGGCCAGAGCGATAAGGACGCTTACATCGACGATGTGTGCCAAAACCAGCTGCCCTATGCAGCACGTGAGGGGCTGGCTGACGCGGTGGATGGGTTCTGCGAAGGCATCGCCTTTTCAACAGATCAGATGGAACGTGTTTTCAAGACGGCTGCCGAGTACGGCTTGCCGGTGAAACTGCACGCCGAACAGCTCTCCAATCTGGGCGGGGCGGCCATGGCGGCGCGCTGTGGGGCGATCTCTGCCGATCATCTGGAGTATCTCGATGAAGACGGCGTGAAGGCTATGGCGGCGGCGGGCACCGTGGCTGTGCTGCTGCCAGGGGCCTTCTATTTCATCAAGGAGACCCAGGCTCCGCCGGTGGATTTGCTGCGCAAGCACAACGTTCCAATCGCCGTGGCCACCGATTGCAATCCGGGCTCATCGCCGCTCAATTCCCTGCTGTTGACCATGAACATGACGTGCACCCTGTTTGAATTGACACCCGAAGAGGCGCTTGCCGGGGCAACCCGCGAGGGCGCGCGGGCATTGGGCCTGCACGATGAGGTGGGCACGCTGGAGGTGGGCAAGTGTTGCGATCTGGCGATCTGGAACGTGCTCGAACCAGCGGCCCTTGCCTATGCTATGGGCTTCAACCCGCTTCATGAAAGGGTCTGGCACGGACATGTCTAACCCACTCAAACTCACCCCAGGCACTCTGGATCTGGCGGCCTTGCGCGCCATCTATTTCGGCATGACCACAGAGCTCGACCGGGCCAGCAAGGTTGATGTGGACCGCGCCGCCGAGACCGTTCAGAAGATTGCTGCTGGAGAAGAAGCGGTCTACGGCATCAACACGGGCTTCGGCAAACTGGCCCAGGCGCGGATCAGCAAGGCGGACCTTTCCAAACTGCAGGAGAACCTTGTGGTCTCCCATGCTGCCGGCGTCGGCGACCCCTTAAGCGCCCCCGTTGTGCGCCTCACGATTGTTCTGAAGATCGCAAGCCTGTGCCAAGGGGCCTCCGGCGTGCGCTGGGAGGTGATCGAGCGCCTGCATCGCCTGCTGGAAGAAGACTGCCTGCCGCTGGTCCCGGCGCAGGGCTCTGTGGGCGCGTGTGGCGACCTTGCGCCATTGGCCCATGTGACCGCGGGCATGATCGGCGTTGGTGAGATCTTTTTGAAGGGCGAACGGATGGCCGCGCGCGATGCGCTGGCCCAGCTCGCCGTGGCGCCGCTGAAACTGGAGGCTAAAGAGGGCCTTGCGCTGCTCAACGGCACACAGGTCTCCACAGCGCTGGCGCTGGCGGGTCTGTTTGAGATCGAGCGGGTGTTCCAGGCTGCGCTGATTACGGGTGCCTTGTCGGTTGACGCGGCCTTGGGGTCTGATGTGCCGTTCGATGCCCGCATCCACGAACTGCGCGGCCATGAGGGGCAGAAAAACGTGGCCGCGGCGCTGAAGGAGTTGATCGATGGCTCTGAAATCCGCGACAGCCATGTGGATTGCGGCAAGGTGCAAGATCCCTATTCGCTGCGCTGCCAGCCGCAGGTGATGGGGGCGGTGCTGGACCTTATGCGCCACGCGGCCACAACTCTGGTGGTGGAAGCCAACGGGGTCACGGACAACCCCCTGGTGTTCGCCGACACGGGCGAGGTCCTGTCCGGTGGCAACTTCCATGCCGAGCCTGTGGCCTTTGCCGCAGATCAGCTGGCGCTGGCGGTGGCGGAGATCGGCGCGCTTTCCGAGCGGCGTATTGCGATGCTCACTGATGGAACGATTTCAGGTCTGCCCGCCTTCCTTTCCGCCAATCCCGGCCTGAACTCCGGGTTTATGCTCGCCCATGTAACCGCGGCCGCCTTGGCGTCGGAAAACAAACAGAGAGCAACGCCTGCTTCCGTGGATTCCCTGCCAACCTCGGCCAATCAGGAAGACCATGTCTCCATGGCCACCCATGGTGCACGACGCCTATTGGAGATGGCGGCGAACTCGGCCCGCATTGTCGCCATTGAATGGCTGGCGGCCGCGCAGGGCATTCACTTTCACCGGCCGCTTATCTCCAGTGCGCCGCTTGAGAAGGTGCGCGATCTGCTTCGCACGCGCATCACGCCGATGAATGAAGACAGATTTCTCGCCCCCGACATTGCCGCTGCCGAAGCGCTGGTCCGATCGGGCGCCATGCAGGCCGAAGCGGATGCCTGCCTTACCTCAGTGGAGCTGTGACCCTCATGAACACTCGTCTCGACAATGAACGCATCATCAAGAGCCCTCATGGCGCAGAGCTCTCCGCCAAGTCCTGGATGACCGAAGCCCCGTTGCGGATGTTGATGAACAATCTGGACGCGGAGGTAGCCGAACGGCCGCAGGAACTGGTGGTCTATGGCGGCATTGGCCGGGCTGCACGGGACTGGGAAAGCTTTGACAAGATCACGGCGAGCCTCAAGTTGCTTGAAGAAGATGAGACCTTGTTGGTGCAATCGGGCAAGCCGGTGGGCGTATTTCGTACCCACGCCGATGCGCCCCGTGTGCTGATTGCCAACTCCAACATCGTGGCGCATTGGGCCAACCTGGACCATTTCAACGATTTGGATCGGGCCGGCCTGATGATGTACGGCCAGATGACCGCCGGCTCATGGATCTATATTGGCTCGCAGGGCATCGTTCAGGGCACCTATGAAACCTTCGTTGAGGCGGGCCGCCAGCACTATGGCGGGGACCTCAGCGGCAAATGGATCCTCACGGCCGGCCTGGGCGGCATGGGCGGGGCTCAGCCCTTGGCGGCGACGATGGCGGGCGCCTCCATGCTGGCCATTGAATGCCAGCCGAGCCGGATCGAGATGCGTCTGAAGACCGGATATCTCGACGAGATGGCCACAGATCTGGATGAGGCGTTGAAGATCATTGAAGCAGCCTGTGCGCAAAATAAGGCGGTGTCGGTTGGGTTGCTCGGCAATGCAGCTGAACTCTTTCCCGAACTGGTGCGCCGGGGCGTGCGCCCGGACATGGTGACCGACCAGACCTCCGCCCATGACCCGGTGAACGGGTATCTGCCCATCGGCTGGAGCCTGGACCAATGGGAGCGGGCGCGCGAAAGTGATCCCAAATCTGTGGAAGCGGCCTCGAAGAAATCCATGCGCACCCACGTGGAAGCCATGCTGGCGTTCTGGGACGACGGTGTGCCGACGCTGGACTACGGCAACAATATCCGTCAGATGGCCCAGGATGAGGGGTTGGAGAACGCCTTCGACTTCCCTGGATTCGTGCCCGCTTACATCCGGCCACTTTTCTGCCGAGGCATCGGGCCGTTCCGCTGGGCGGCGCTGTCGGGTGATCCTGAAGACATCTACCGCACCGATGCAAAGGTCAAAGAGCTCATTCCGGACAATCCCCACTTGCACAACTGGTTGGACATGGCGCGTGAGCGTATCCACTTCCAGGGGCTGCCGGCGCGTATCTGTTGGGTGGGGCTCGGCGAACGCCATCGGCTGGGCCTGGCGTTCAATGAAATGGTGGCCAATGGCGAGCTGAGGGCGCCGGTCGTGATTGGCCGCGATCACTTGGATTCCGGCTCGGTGGCCAGCCCCAATCGGGAGACTGAGGCCATGAAAGACGGCTCTGATGCGGTGGCTGACTGGCCCTTGCTGAATGCGCTGCTCAACACCGCATCGGGGGCAACCTGGGTGTCCATCCACCATGGCGGCGGCGTGGGCATCGGGTTTTCCCAGCATTCCGGCATGGTGATTTGCTGTGACGGCAGCGCGGATGCGGCCCGGCGGATCGAACGCGTTTTGTGGAACGATCCGGCCACAGGCGTGATGCGTCACGCGGATGCGGGCTATGAGATTGCGCTGGAATGCGCGCGCGAACAGGGCCTGAACCTTCCCTTCCTAAAATAAGCGAATTCAACTCAGGTCTTGGCAAAAGCGGTCCGGTGGTATCAAATGGTGCGGTTGGCAGCGCTGGTGGGGTGGAATCATTGAGCGCACTGCCGGCCCCAACGGGAGGGGAGGAGGATGTCAGGCTACCGGCTCATCGTCGCAGACGACCATCCGCTGGTGCGCGACGCGCTCAGCCAGACCTTTGCCACGTCCTATCCTGACGGCCAGATCGATGCGGCTGGGACCTTGGACGAGGTGGTCGCGTGCATCGACAAAGACAATCCCCCTGATCTGATTTTGCTGGATTTGAAAATGCCGGGCGTTCAGGGCTTTTCCGGTTTGAGCTTCCTGCGGGCGCAATATCCTGATGTGCCGGTGGCCGTTGTGTCGGCCACCGAGGATCCGGCGGTGATCCGCAGGGCCATCAGCTTTGGGGCCTCCGGGTTTATTCCAAAGTCGGTGCCTGTGGATCAAATGCGCGGCGCCGTGGAGCAGATTTTCCAAGGCGAGGTTTGGGTCCCGGAAACGGTTGATCTGTCGTCTGATGAAGATGGTGAGATCGAACAGCTGATCCAGCGGTTCGCCACTTTGACCCCCCAGCAGGTGCGGGTTTTGATGATGCTGCGCGAAGGGTTGCTGAACAAGCAGATCGCCTATGAGTTGTCGGTGTCGGAGGCCACGGTGAAGGCGCATGTGTCCGCCATCCTGCAAAAGCTTGGCGTGGACAGCCGCACCCAGGCGGTGATTGCGGCCTCGCGGATTGATGAGGGACAGATCGCCTCTGAGGGGTGATCGCCGCTGCAACCTGGTGCCGTCATCCCCGCTTTCGCGGCCATTCACTCCGCGGCAGCCAACTGGATCCGGCTGCGCACCAACAGCGCCCTCAGTGCGGCCGGCTTCAGCGGTTTGCGCAGCAGATGCACATCTTCCAACGCAGCCTTATCGCGCAATCCTGACGATTGATCCGCCGTGATCAGCATGCCCGGCAGATTGCTGCCGGTTTCTTCGCGCACCTGTAGGATCAGATCCAATCCGTTCTGTTGATCGTCCAGATGATAGTCGGCAATGATCACATCCGCCCCGCCCTCAGCGTTGATCAGGGCCGACTGGTAGTCGTGCGCAGTGCCCACAATGCAGCCCCAGCCGCTCAGCAACGTGGTCATGCCATCCAGGATCTTGGGCTCGTTGTCGATGCACAGAACCCGCAAGCCTCTCAAGTCATTGCCGCCTCTTGGCGCCGGCGCACTCTTGGCCGATTGGATCGCCAAGGCCTCGGTGGTCGGCAAGGCAAGCGTGAAGACGGACCCTTTGCCGGGCTCTGAGCGCAGCTTCAGGGTGTGGCCCAGCATGGTGGCCATGCGGTCGACGATGGACAGGCCCAGTCCCAAGCCCTGCTCAGCCCCCTTGGCTGTGGAGAGCCGGTGAAACTCCTTAAAGACGGATTTCTGCTGATCGGGCGCGATACCTGGCCCGGTGTCATAAACCTCGACAATGACGGTATCGCCGCGGCGCCGGCAGCCCATCAGGACACGCCCTTCGGGCGTGTATTTGATGGCGTTTGACAGAAGGTTCTGCAAAATGCGCCGCACCAACCTGCGATCCGAATAGACGGTGGCCGAGCACAGAACCACCGACAGCGACAGGCCCTTGTCGCGGGCCAAGGCGCCGAACTCTATTTCCAGGGCTTTCATGATCTCGTCGATCTTGAAGGGGGTCTTTTCCGCTTTCAGGGCGCCGGCATCCAGTTTGGAAATGTCGAGCAGGGCAGACAGAATGTCTTCCACCGCCTCCAGGGAGGCATCTATGTTGCCCACCAACTCGGCCTGGCGCTTGTTGGCCGGAAGGTCCTCGCGCAAGCTGGTGGTGAAGAGGCGCGCGGCATTAAGCGGCTGCAAAATGTCGTGGCTGGCCGCCGCGATGAAGCTGGTTTTGCCCAGGTTCGCTGCATCCGCCTCAGCTTTGGCTCGGGCCAACGCCGTGTTGAGGCCGGTGAGCTCGGCGGTGCGTTCTTCAACCCGGCGTTCCAGGCCCTCGTTAGCCCGTTTCAGGGCTTCAGCCGCTTCAACCCGCTCGGTGATGTCGGTGAAGGTGATCACAATTCCGCCGTCCGGCAGGCTGTCTGATTTGACATCCAGATGGCGGCCCGCCTGGGCAATGAACTCCTGGTAGGGCTGCATGCTGACAATCAGCTTGTCGATGCGATCGGAAACGGCGGCATCCAGATCCTCTTCATCCAGCCCGGTGCTTTCCGCGATGGTGTTGACCACTTCGTGCAGAGGCACGCCCACCCGGCCGATATCAGGAGGCAGCCGCAGCAGGTGGCGGAACTGCTGGTTCCAACAGGTCAGGTTCAAATCCTTGTCAAACACCGCGATGCCCTGGCGCACATGGTCGATGGCCGACTGCAGCAGTTCCCGGTTGTATTGAATGGCGGCAGAGGCATCATCCAAAAGCTTCATGGCGCCGCGCGAGCTGCGGCTGTGGCGCTCCAGCAGCAGGGCCACCACCAGGCGCGACGATGCTGCTCCGACGGCGCTGGCCAAAAGGTGTTCAGCAAAGCGCAGGAGCCGGATATCGGCTTCAGCCTCATTGTCCAGCACCAGGCCGCGCGATTGGGCGAATTCAGCGAAGGAGCGTTCGGTGCGTGCTTCACCCAGATAGCGGGCCACGGTTTCCTTCAGGTCGCCGACGAAGATTGCCGTGCGCCACAAGCGGAAGCTGGGGGTGGCGGCCGGCCCATCCACGCTGGAAAAGGCACTGGCCTGCAGGCGCTCAATGGGCTTGGGCTGCCACAGCAGCGAGAACGCGACGTAGGCTGCCAGGTTGGTGAGAAGGCTCCACAAGACGCCATGCGTCAGGGGGTCAAACTCCAGCCCGAAAAGGACGCGTGGGCGGAACAGGCTGAGGCCAAAGGGCCCTTCTGAGAGCAGCGAGGTGCTGAACCAGCCTGCATCCATGAACGAGGGCAGCAGCAGGGTGTAAACCCACATGAACGAGCCGGCCAGGATGCCGGCCATGGCGCCGGCAGCGGTGGCGCGCCGCCAGATCATGCCGCCGAAAAAGGCCGGGGCAAACTGGGCGATGGCCGCAAAGGAGATGAGGCCTGTCTGCACCAGCGCGGCGCTGTCGCTGACCATCCAATAGTAGCTGTAGGCCAGGGCCAGGATGGCGAAAATAGAGATGCGGCGCACGCGCAGCAGAAACTCGCCCATGTCCTTATGGGCATGGCCCTGCAGTTTGGTGCGCAGAATGAAAGGCACCACCAGGTCGTTACACACCATGATCGAGAGGGCCATTGTGGCCACGATGACCATGGCCGTGGCTGCCGACAGTCCGCCCAGGAAGACGATCATGGCGACGAGGGTCTGGTTGTCGCTGACTGGCAGGGCCAAAACGAAGGTGTCAGCGTCCACCGTACCTGGCGAGAAGGTCACCAGACCGGCGATGGCGATCGGCACCACAAAGAGGTTGATGGCCACCAGATAGAGCGGGAAGAGCCAGCGCGCCGTCTTCAAATGGCGCACATCATCATTTTCCACAACGGTCACATGGAATTGGCGCGGCAGGAGGATGATAGCGAACATGGAGAGGAGGGTCAGCGTCATCCAGCGCCCGCCATCCACATCCCGGGTGAACAGACCGCCGATCTCCGGCCGGGCTTCCATGATCAAGAACATGCCGGAGAAGCCGCCCAGCACTCCATAGGTGGCAAACAGACCCACCACCAGGAAGGCCAGAAGCTTGACGATGGATTCCACCGCAACCGCGGTCATCAGACCATCCTGGTGCTCGGTGGCGTCAATGTGCCGTGTGCCGAAAAGCACGGTGAAGATGCCCATGGCAACAGCCACCAAGAGGGCAAGGTCGTTCACCATGGGCACCAGTGAGCTGATCTGGCTGCCCGCTCCGGAGGCCGTCAACATGGCCTCCAGCGAAAAGGTGGTGGCTTTGAGCTGGAGCGAAATGTAGGGCAGGGTGCCGATCACCGCGATCACCGCAACTGTGGCGCCCAGGGCCTGGCTCTTTCCGTAGCGCGCGGCGATAAAATCGGCGATGGACGTGATGTTGTGCTGCTTAGAGAGCTCCACCACCCGGCGGATCACGGGCCAGCCGAAAATGAACATCAGGATCGGCCCGATATAGATTGGCAGGAAATCAAGGCCGGAATGGGCTGCCAGGCCTACTGAGCCAAAGAATGTCCAAGAGGTGCAATAGACGCCCATGCTCAAGGTGTAGACCAGCGGGCGCATATAGCTCGCCTGCCCGGCCGCCATGCGCTGGCGGCGCATCTGGGTATCGGCATAGCTGGCCACCACAAACAGCACGCCCAGATAAAACAGGGCCACACCTATGATGGTGAAGTTATTGAGCATCCCACACCCTACGCCAACCTAACTCGCTTGCCCTCGCAACCCTTGCGGGGTTCCTAGCATAACCTTAAATTTGAATTCCCGACAGTGGACGAAAGGGGCACACAAATGTCTGGGTTCCGCCCGGCCACCGCCTTGTCCGGCGCACCTCTCCTCTCCCTTTCAGCCGTGGTGCTGGATACCGAAACCACAGGCCTTGATACGGCTCGTGCGCGCATCGTTCAGATCGGGGCCGTGCGCTTGAACCATGGCGAGATTGAAGGCGCAGGCTTTGACCGGCTGGTCAATCCCGGCGCGCCGATCCCACCGGAAACCACTGCGATCCACGGGGTGAGCGATGATGATGTGGCTGAAGCGCCCGTTTTCACGGAGGTGCAGCCCGAGCTTGAAGACATGGTTACCGGGCGCGTGATGATTGGTCATTCGATCGCGTTTGATCTCACCATCCTGCGTCGCGAACACGAGCGGGCCCATTTGCCCTGGCAGGCGCCCCGATCTCTGTGCACCTGTCTGCTCGCCCGGGCCACAGGGGCCACCCTGCCGGATTACTCCATGGAAACGATCGCAGAATGGCTTGAGGTGGAGATAGAGGGCCGGCACACGGCGTTGGGCGATGCGCGCGCGACCGCTGAGATCTATCTGAAGCTGGTGCCTTTGTTGCGCGACAAGGGGATTCGCACCCTGGCGGAAGCGGAAACCGCCTGCCAGCGCTTTGAACATCAGCTGGGCCAGCAACGAGACGCTGGCTGGGACGAGGCGGCGTCAGCCTCGCGTGCCCCAAACGCCCTCAGCCGGGTGGACAGCTACCCTTACCGTCACCGGGTACGCGAGCTCATGTCCAGGCCTGCGCTGTTGGTTCTGCCCGCCGCGACCCTCGGCGACGTGCTCTCCCAGCTTATGGAGAAAAGCGTGAGCTCAGTTTTCGTAGAACTGGAGGAGGGCTATGGAATTTTGACGGAGCGGGACCTCTTGCGGGCGCTGCATGCGGGCGGCTCAGATGTCTTGGCGCGGCCGGTTGCCGAGTTTATGAGCGTTCCATTGGAGAGCGTGCGGGCGGAGACGTTTGCCTATCGGGCGCTTGGCCGCATGGCCCGGCGCAATGTGCGCCACCTGGGTGTGGTGGATGAGAACGGAGCCCTGGTGGGGGCGCTGACCAGCCGCAACCTGTTGCGCCAGCGCGCGGAAGACGCCCTGATCCTGGCGGATGGGTTGGTGGCGGCCCGCTCCACCGAGCAGTTGGGAGTGGTGTGGGCGGAACTGCCGGTTGTGGCCCGCAACCTGCTTGGCGAAGACGTGGACCCGCGGCACATTGCGGCGATCATCAGTCAGGAGTTGTGCGGTCTCACCCGGCGCGCCACTGAGCTTGGTGAGCAACAGATGGCGGCCGACGGGCTGGGCCCGCCGCCATGCCCTTATGCGGTCTTGGTGCTGGGTTCGGCCGGGCGCGGCGAGAGCCTTCTGGCCATGGATCAGGACAACGCGATTGTCTTTGAGGCGGGCGCTGCGGGCGGGCCGGAGGATCGCTGGTTTGCAAAGCTCGGCACCTATGTGGCCGATGCGCTGGATCAAGTGGGCGTGCCTTATTGCAAAGGCGGGGTCATGGCCTCCAACGCGGAATGGCGCAAGGATGTGGCCGCCTGGCAGGGCACGCTCTCGGACTGGATAGGGCGTGCCACACCGGAAGACCTGCTCAACACGGACATCTTCTTCGATTGCCTGCCTGTGGCCGGAGATCTCAAGTTGGGGCGGGCCCTGCGCCGGGAGGCCTATGCACTGGGCGCGGGCGCGGCCAGCTTCCAGTCCTTGCTGACCAAGACCTCCACTGATTTTTCCTCGGCCCTTGGGTGGTTCGGGCGCATCAGAACCGGCGATCAGGGGCGGATCGATTTAAAGGCAAACGGGCTGTTGCCGATCTTCTCCGGCGCACGGGTCCTGGCGATCCGCCATGAGATCGAAGCCCAGTCCACTCCGGAACGTCTCCTTGCGCTGCTGGGCCGCCCGGATGTTTCAACCAGCGATGTTGAAAATGTGGTTGAAGCCCATAAGATATTCCTTGGTGCCATCCTGGCGCAGCAATTAGATGATCTGGACCAGGGGATACAGCTTTCCAACAAGGTCGATGTGGGCCGGCTTGCAAAGTCTGAGCGCGACGAGCTGCGCTGGGCGCTGGAGCAGGTGCAGTGCATCAAGGGGCTGATGGGCAACTACATGGCCTGGAACTAATGCCGTTTGTGACCTGTGAAAGGGGGAGAGATGTCGGACAACCACATTCTGGCTGAGCGGGACCAAGCGGTTCTGAGGATCATTTTGAACCGGCCGGACAAGGCCAACGCTCTGACCCGTGACATGATCGGTGACCTCACGGAGCTGTTTGATCTGGCCAGTGAAGATGATGATCTGAGAGTGCTCACCATAGAGGGGGTCGGGGGCCGGGTGTTCTGCGGCGGTGCGGATCTGGCGCAGTTTATCGAGCATGGCCAAAGTGGGGATGATGCGCTTTGGGAAGAGATGTCCGAGGCCTTACGGGCGGTGCCCTTTCTGACCATTGCCAAGATCAACGGCGCCTGCATTGGCGGCTCGTTGACTTTGGCGCTGGGCTGCGATGTGCGGCTTGCGGTGCCCAGCGCGGCGTTTGGTTACCCGGTGCTGCGCAACGGTGTGTTCCCGACACCCCAGGATGGCCGCCAGCTCGATGCTCTGGTGGGGCCTGGGCGCAAAGCCTTGTTCCTGTTGGGCGGAAGCCGGGTGGATGCGGACGAAGCGCTGAGCTGGGGACTGGTGGACCGGATCGTTGCACCGGATGGTCTGGATCAGGCCACCGAGGAGCTCAGCCAGGCCGCGCTCGCCGCCCCGCAGAACCACCTGCAAGCGCTCAAAGCCTATTGCCGGGAGACCAGTGCTTTAAGTTGAACGCGTACGGCTGGCGCCCGGTTGGTGCGGCGCGGCGTTCATGCAATTTGCCCTAGGGAGAGGTCTGTTGAGCGAACGGTTTAAGGTGCTGGCATTGGCCGGCGACTATGTGGGACCGGAGGTGGTTGCTGCAGGCCTTCAGGTGCTGGGACGCGCTGCTGAGCTGAACGGCCTGACAGTCGACGTGGTGGAGGGGCTTCTGGGTGGGGCGTCCTGGGAGGTCCATGGCACGTTCTGCACCGACGAGACCCTGGATGCAGCACGCAAGGCCGATGCTGTTCTGGTGGGAGCCGTGGGCGGGCCCAGGTGGGACCAGATCAAAATCGATGGGCCGGTGACGGAAACCGATGGGCTCACCCGCCTGCGTGTGGAGCTGGATATCTACAATGCCTTGCGCCCGGTGCGTGCCTGGAGACCGCTTTTGGGGCTCACACCCTACCGGCCGGAGCTGGTGGAGGGTGCGGACATCATGGTGATCCGCGAGAATTGCGGCGGGATCTACTATGGCGAGCCCAGGGGCAGGGAGACTTTGGAAGACGGCCAGCAGCGCGCGTATGAGGTCAGCGAGTACCGCACCGGCGAGGTGGAGCGCATTGCCAGGGCCGCCTTCGAGGAGGCGCGGCGCCGGCGCTCTCTGGTGACGTCGCTTGACAAGTCCAATGTGATGGAGAGCGGCAAGCTGTGGCGTGAGACCGTGAGCCTGGTCGGGGCGGAGGAGTATCCGGACGTGGAGCTTCAGCATCTGCTGACCGATTATGCGCTTTACGCACTGGTTCAGGACCCGTGCCGCTTTGATGTGGTGCTGGCAGACAATCTGTTTGGGGATCTGGTGTCCGACATGGTGGGCACGGTTGCCGGCTCGCTGGGCATGTTGCCGTCAGCCACCTTGCCGTCGGACGCACGACCTGGGATGCGAATCACACCAGGTGTTTTTGAGCCGTCCCACGGGTCTGCGCCTGATATTGCGGGCCAGGGCATTGCCAATCCGATCGGTACCATACTCTCGGTTGGCATGATGTTTCAGTATGCTTTCGCGCGGGAAGATATTGCCCGCTCAGTTGAGGGAGCGGTGGAGCGAACGCTGGAGGAGGGGGTGCTGACGCCAGACCTGGGCGGGAGTGCGCGGACGGAAGAGGTGACGCGGGCCGTGCTGAGGTATCTGGGCTGACTGCACGGTTCCATGTTTCGTCATCCCGGAATTTAGCGGAACGCAAAGTATCCGGGACCCGGTACCCATCAACGGTTTGAAATCATGGCCCTTGGGTTCTCGCTTTCGCGGGAATGACGTTGGGTCGAGCTCGCACATAAAGACGAACCGTTTGCACGAAGCGCCAATCTGCTTATTGTCTGCATTGAGGCCAAAAAGTGGGGAGGGAGCATGAGCGGTGCGGCCATGGTGGCACAGGGCAAACGCCTGACCCGGGCCGTTGTGTGCCAGGGCGGCGGGATGACCGCTCTGCAATCGTGCCCGGTGCCGGATCCGGGTGAGGGCGAATTGCTGCTGCGCCTCAGGTTGGCGGGCTTGTGCGGCACGGATCTGATCAAGCTGAGCACCAATGGAGCGCTGCCCGGCACCGTGCTGGGGCACGAGTTGGTGGGCACCGTGGAAGCCATTGGCCCCGGTGTGCAAGATTTTGCGCTGGGCGAAAGAGTGGTCCCAGCTCCGCGCGTGGCCTGCGGTGTTTGCGCCTTTTGCCGGGCAGGCAATGAAACCATGTGCGAGGCGTTCAAAGAGAGCATGTTGTATCCCGGCGGCTATTCGGACCTCGTTCTCGTTTCGCGCCGGGCCGTGGAAGAGGCGACCTTTGTGTTGCCCGACCATGTGTCTGATGAGCAGGCTGTGTTTCTGGAGCCGGCGGCCTCGGTGCTGCGCGGCATTGAGCGCTCCGGCTTGGCGCGGCGCAGCACTGTTGTGGTGCTGGGCTGTGGCACCATGGGGCTGTTGCATCTTCTGGTGCTGAGGGCAGCGTTTCCCGGCGCTAGAGTGGTCATGGTGGACCCTGAGGTAGAGCGGCTGGAAATGGCCAAGCGCTTGGGCGCAGATGGTGTCGGCGTTCCTGGCCCGGGCGTGGAGATCGTGGTTCAGGAGCTTGCGGGCGGACTTGGGGCAGATGTGGTGTTTGATACCGTCGGCGGTGCTTCATCTTTGGAAGACGGCATTGGCCTCAGCCGCGCTGGCGGCACGGTTGTGTTGTTCTCTCATGCGCCCGAACATTTGGCCGCCAGCATTGACCTCAACAGTCTGTTCACCCAGGAACGGCGCCTGATCGGCACCTATAACAGCGCCCTTAAAGAGCAGGTGCGGGTGTTTCAGCTGATCTGCGAAGGCGCTCTGGACGCTGCACCCCTGGTGACCCATCGTTACGGTCTTGAAGATTTCGGAATGGGGGCCGCGTTCGCCAAACGCCAGAAGGCGCTGAAGGTGGTGTTCACGCCCTCTCACGGGGCGGCGTAGGGAGGAAGCGGCAATGTCTGAACGCGAAGAAAGCCTACTGGCGGCCCATGAGGCTCGAATCGCGGCCCTGGTCGCGGGCGACCTTGAGGCCCTGGCGAAGGTGGTGGGAGAGGACCTGGTGTTCGTCAACGCCGCGGGCAAGATCTCGCGGCGCCCGGAGATCATGGCAGCGTTTCAAGACGGCACCATGTCGGTGGAGCGAATCGAGGCAGACAATATTGAAACCCGGTTTTATGGAGACACGGCGATTCTCAGCTACCGGGCCCACACCACGGTGCGCGACGGCGACAGTTTGATCGATGGTCTGACGCAAAACACATGCGTGTTCATTGACCGGGACGGCGGCTGGCAGATGGTCAGCCAGCACCAGTGTGCAATTGCCGGGCGTTAAGCTTTAGAGGTCCGCCAAGGCGAGATGCCAGGGTTCGGCATCCGGCGCTTCGATGGTTTTGATCCCTCCCGACCGGCTGCTGAGGCCACGCGCCAGGCCCTGGAGGATGGCAAGGGCGATAGCAGGCGCCGGGGTTCCATGGGTGTTGTATATGCCCGAGCCATAAAGGCAGAGACGCACAACCTCCAGGTCCGGTAAGCGAGCTGGTTTTTGCACCGCATTATAGCTGCCCACGGTCAGTACGATGGTCTCAGCCAGAGTGCTGATTGCGCCCAGAAAGAGCGCCTCGGTCGCAAAATTGCCGCCGAACGGAGAGGCGACATAGATCATGCCGGCATTTTCGGCCAACCGGCCGGGCTGGAGGCCGGTGCCGAACATGTCCACGAAGCACATGCCATCGTGGGCGTCCGCCCCGTCCGTCAGGGGCTGATCTGCATTGAGCAGACTGAACGCCGTCGGATTGTCGTCTTCATAGGTGATGTGGGCTTCACCGCCGCTGCGCACCTGTTGCACCAGGGCTTTATGGCGGGTTTCGTAGGCGTTGAGGTTTTGGCCGGCAAGTGCCTGGGCAAATCCAGCATTGATGCCACCGCCGCCCACATAAAGGTCTTCTGAATTGCCGGCGTTCACCGATGCCATGGCCGCCCCTGCGCCTGAGGTTTCATAGAAGATCGGCGCAAATCCGTTTTGGCCTTTCGCGATCAGCGCAACATCAACGTCTGTGCCCGGCAGTTTGGTCATGGGGCCTTGGTCTATTTGGCCAGGTTCGCCTTGTCCGGTTGCTTGAAGAAGGCGCTCATGGCCGGATCGGAGATGGCGTTGCCAAGGTAGTCAAATGTGCCCTTAGCGGCAAGCTTCTCGGCCGCCTGGTGGAGGGTTGCGTAGCAGGCGCGCGCCATGCTGCCGCCGGTGCTGATGCGCTTGACCCCCAAATCTTCCAACTGGGTGACGGTGTATTGCGGACCTTCCCACTCTGCCACCACGTTGAGGGGGGCATCTATTTCTTTCACCAGGCCTTCAATGATTTCAGGCGTGTTGCCGCCGGGGAGAAACAGGCAGTCAGCGCCGGCCTCGCGGTAGAGATTGGCGCGCTTCACAGCCTCCGCATACTTGTTCTCCACGTCGAAATAGAAAATTTCGCAGCGCGCGGTGAGGGTGAAGGGGAAGCCCGCCTCATCAGCCGCCGATCGGGCCGCGCGGATGCGCTCAACGGCGAGTTGCATGTCATAGAGTGGTTTCTTGTCGTCTCCGGTGAAATCCTCGATGCCGCCACCCACCATCCCTAGCGATGCGGCCCGGCGGATGGTTTCTGCTACCTTTTCCGGTTCTGTGGCGTATCCGTCCTCCAGGTCCCCGCTCACCGGAAGGTCCACACAGTCTGCCACGCGCCCGTAGGCCTCAAGCATCTCGTCGGCGGGAACCGCATAGACATAATCCTCACGGCCACGGGCCCAGTTCACCCCGCCGCTGGTGGTGGCGAGTGCCGGAAAGCCTTGTGCGGCAAGAAACTTGGCGCTGCCTTCATCCCAGGCGTTGGGCATAACGAAGATGCCCTCGCGCGTGTGGAGATCAGCAAACAGCTTCGCTTTGTCCAGGAGAGAGGTGCTCATTGGGAGACCTCGAAGATGCCGGTGGGCTTGCCGTCTATGCTCACCTGGTTTTTGCGGGCCCAATAGGCCTCAACACCCTCATCGCCCATCTTGGCGAAGAAGGGCTCCAGCTCGGTTTCCCCGCGCGGACCTTTATACGCGTAGAACGGTATTCCGGAGCCGCAAGACGTCTGTACGGCATTGATGGACACATCATAGATCTGGCGTGCGCCCGCCATTTTGGGAAAGAGCCCAGCGAGGTCTGCCCAATGCGCGTCGCGTGGATGATAGGTCTCAGCCTCGCCATAGACCCGTAAGATCATCGGCCGGCCTTCAAAGGCGCAAAACATCATGGTGATCCGGTTGGCCTCGCGCAGATGGGCGGCGGTTTCGTTGCCGCTGCCGGACAGCGAGAGCCAGACGATCCTTGTGGGCGACAAGACCCGGAGTGTGTCCAGACCCTTTGGGGAGAGGTTCACTTGTCCATCGGGTGCGGCGGTCGCCACGAAGAACATGTGCTGGCTTTCAATGAACTGAATGAACCGTGGGGTGAGTTCGGTGGGAAG
>JBCDDQ010000090.1:0-16183 GCA_039180225.1 Pseudomonadota bacterium | reverse complement strand
TTCTCCTTGAAGATCCCCTCCGGCTTACGTAAGTCTAGACCACGTTGCAAGCTGACCTGGAGACCTTTTACACAGATGCCCACATTTGCTCTGTTGCCCTCGCGCGGCGTGATCGCCCTGTCCGGAGAAGAAGCCAGCACATTTCTCAACGGTTTGATCACCGCAAACGTTGAAGAGGTGGACCAAGGCACCGCCGCCTATGGGGCGCTTTTGGCCCCGCAAGGCAAGATCCTCTTCGACTTCTTCATTCAGCGCGATGGAGAGCGCTATTTGGTGGACTGCTCGGCCAGCCAAAGGCCGGATCTAATCAAGCGCCTCACCTTCTACAAGCTTCGCGCCAAGGTGGAAATTGTCGATCTCTCAGATACGATGGGTGTGGCGGTCGGATGGGACGGCGCCGAACTGCCGGGACACGCCTACCCGGATCCGCGAAGCGAGGCGGCCGGAGTGCGGACCGTGGCCGCCCTTGACGATCTCACAGCACTCGATGATGCCGGCGAAGAGGCCTACGAGACCCACCGGATTGCGTTAGGGCTGGCCGATTCCGACCGGGACATTGGTTCCGGCGTGCTGTTTCCCCATGAGGCCAACTTCGACCAAGTGGGCGGCGTTCACTTCACCAAGGGCTGCTATGTGGGCCAGGAAGTGGTCTCTCGCATGAAGCACAAAGCCAAAGTGCGCAAGCGCATCGTAATTGCGCAAGGTGAGAGCGGCACCTTAGCCAGCGGCTCTGAGATCACTACTGACGGAAAAGTGTCAGGAACTGTTCTATCTACACAAGGCGCCGAGGGGCTGGCGCTGATCCGCCTGGATCGCCTGGAAGATGCTTATGCAAATGCCAGCGAGATCAGCGCGGGCGAGGCGCGCCTGACCTTCCGCAAGCCCGAATGGGCCACATTTGAGATGCCGGAGGCGCCGAATTAATGGGGTGGGATCACTCGCTGATTGAACACGAAGACGGATTGAAACGCTGCGGCTGGGTGGGCTTTGACCCCATCTATGTCACCTATCATGATGAGGAGTGGGGCGTGCCGGAGTATGATGACCGGGCGCTCTGGGAAAAACTCATTCTGGATGGCTTTCAGGCGGGCCTCTCGTGGATCACCATTTTGAAGAAGCGTGATGGCTTCCGTGAGGCTTTCGACGACTTCAATCCGGAGATTATCGCCCGCTATGATGACGCCAAGCAGGCTGAACTCATGCAGAATGCGGGTATTGTGCGCAACCGCGCGAAAATTGCGGCCACCATCACGAATGCTCAGGTCTATCTGGACGTTATGGAAAGCGGCCCTGGCTTCACCAACTATCTTTGGGATTATTGCGGCGGCAAGCCCATCCAGAACCAATTCAGAACGCTGGACGAGGTGCCGGCGGAGACGGAGCTCTCCAAAACGATTTCCAAGGACCTTAAGAAGCGCGGGTTTCGGTTCTGCGGTCCCACCATCGTCTATGCCTTCATGCAGGCGGTGGGCATGGTCAATGACCATCTGGTGGACTGCTACCGCTACGAGCCCGTGGCGTCCATTCCGCCGCGACCAGGCTACGGTTGATCCATGGCGCCGCGCGAGCCTGCCCCGCCGAGGGCCTGGCAGCGCATGCTGTCGGGGCGCCGGCTGGATCTGTTGGACCCCTCCCCGCTTGATATTGAGATTGAGGACATTGCCCACGGGCTGGCCAGGGTCGCCCGCTGGAACGGACAGACCAAGGGCCGCCATGCTTATTCGGTGGCCGAGCACAGTTTGCTGGTGGAAACCCTGGCGTCTCACTTCAAGCCCGATCTGGATCGGCGCTGGCGCCTCGCAGCGCTGCTGCACGATGCACCGGAATATGTGATCGGCGATATGATCTCTCCGTTCAAGGCAGCGCTCGGCATCGACTACAGGGCCTTCGAGGCAAAGCTGATGGCGGCGATCCATGTGCGTTTTTCGCTGCCGGCCGAACTGCCGCAGACCATCAGCGCCTTGATCAAGCGGGCCGACCGGGTGTCGGCATTTCTCGAGGCCACCCAGCTTGCTGGGTTTGAACAGGCTGAAGCGGCCAGGTTTTTTGGCCGCCCCAGAGGCTTGTCCGGCTTTCCACAAAAACATCTGGAACTGAAACCTCTACCGGCAGAAGAGGCGGGCAAACGCTTTGTCGCCAAATTCCGCCAGTTGCGCTAGGGTCTTGCTTCATGATTGTCGTTTGCCCCCTCAACAAGGTGGAACGCGTGGTGGAAGACCACAAACCTTCCCACGTGGTGAGCCTTTTGGGCAGCAATCACGAGATGCCCGTCATCTCTGCCCTGGCACCGGAGCGTCATCTAAAACTCAGCTTCAACGATATATCAGAGCCCAGAGACGGCTATGTTCCGCCGGGTGAGAGCGATGTGGCAACCCTGATGAAGTTTATTCGCGGCTGGGACCGCGCCCGTCCCATGTTGATCCACTGCTGGGCAGGTGTCAGCCGGTCTACTGCGGGCGCCTTTATTGCCCAATGCGCCCTCGCCCCTGCAGCTGACGAGTTGGAGCTGGCCAAGCGCCTGCGCGCAGCCTCTCCGCCCGCCACGCCCAACCGGCTGATGGTGGCGCACGCGGATGCCTTGATGGGTCGCAAAGGGCGAATGAGCGACGCGGTGGCGACCATCGGGCGTGGGGCCGATGCTTGGGAAGGAAATGTGTTTCAGTTGCCGGTCGGGTAAACCGGCACGCTGCCGTTCCCGCGTCATCACCTATGCGCAAACTCCCAATAAAGCTCCCGCGCCTTGGTGTAGACCGGCCCCGGCTGCAGATCGCGCGCCTCAAAGCGCGATACCGGCATTACCTTGCCCCAGTTGCCGGTGGAGAAAATCTCATCGGCATCGGCAAAATCGCGCACCGTGAGCGTGCGCTCATAGACCTCGTACCCGGCCTCGCGCAACAAGCCGATGACCCTTGCTCTGGTGATGCCGCTGAGGAACGTGCCATTGGGCACTGGCGTGTGGACCTTGCCGTCCTTGGCAAAGAAAATATTGGCGGTCGCCAGCTCGGCCACATGGCCCAAGGGATCAAGCATCAAGGCGTTCTCAAAGCCCCGCCCACCTGCCTCACGCAGGGCCCTGCCTGAGTTTGGATAATGGCACGCGGCCTTCGCATGGGTCATGGCAAACTCAGGGCCCGGGCGGCGAAACGGGGAGACCGTCAGCGAAAAGCCATTGGGCTCCGGCATGGACTGTTCGTGGAGGGTGAAGCAAAACTGGGTGGTGTCCGGGTCATTGTCTACAAACCCGCCCTCGGCCCAATACATGGGCTTCACATAAAGCGCCTTGTCGCTGTCAAACCTGGCGATCCCCTCCTCAGCGATTTCTCTGAGTTCGCCGGCCACGTGCGGGGCTTTCAAACCCATGGCGCCTGCAGATCTCACAACACGCTCGCAATGGAGCTGAAGATCCGGCGCAACGCCTTCAAAATAGCGCGCGCCATCAAACACCGTGGAGGCCAGCCACGAGCCATGGGTGAGCGGGCCCATTATCATCGGGTTGCCTTCAACCCAGCTACCGTTCCAAAATGTCCAGGCTTGCATAATGCCGTATTCCTCGTTCCGCAAACCTTCCTTAAAGCACAAAAACAAAGGGCACCCAAATCTGGATGCCCATTTGCGCTTCAATTCGCGGTGTGAACGGCTGATCAGGACCCGGTATAGAAGATGTGCCGGCCAATCTTGGTCAGACGGCGCATAAAGCGCGACCAGCGCGGGTTCACGTAATCTGCGTGGTAATGCAGAACCGACGCATTCACGACGCGCGATTGCGGCTTGTTCTTCATGACTTTATGGGCCAGCTTCTTCGCGAAGTCCCAATGCTTGCCCTGGCGAGGGCGGTCATGCTGGCCATCGCATGTGAAGGAGAACTGACAGCCGCCAAGACGTTTCTTGGAGTGGTTCTCATAGACAACGCTGCAAATGTTGTTTGGATAATCCGGGCTCTTTACTCGGTTCATCACCACGTTGGCCACGGCGAGCTGACCGGCCTTGGATTCTGAGCGGGCTTCAAAGTAAATCGCTTTGGCGAGGCAATAATGCTCGGCAATGCGCTTCTGGCGTCGGGCCTGTGCCACGTTGCGGACCTGTTGGCCGCGCCGGAAAATGGCGTTCAGCTTGCGTGCCGGCGGCGAAGACACGGCATATTCCTGGCGGTGGGGCGACAGAAGCTGCGGCTTGTTCAAAGGCAGGACTGCCGGGCGCAGAATGATCGAGTCTTCGCGCTCCAGTGCCGTTTCCGACATAAGATCTGATTTCAAGGATGCGGTGACCTGTTGACCGATCTCGACTGAATAGCCCTGCTCTTCCAGCTCAAGCTCACCTTGGGTCAGTGATGCTTTGCTGACCAGTGTGACGGACGGTTGAGTCACGTCGGTCCATTCCGTGCCGGGCCCGGTCCGTGCGCTCGCTGTTTTACCAAGATAGCTGCCAATAACGGCGGCGCCCACAACCAGCGCGGCGCCTGCCATGACATAGGGCAGACCGTCCGCAAGACGGCTGCGCCCAGGAGTCAACGTCTCGAGTGTCGCTATCTCTTCGATGGTCTCAACTGTCAGAGGAATATCCCCTCTGCCTCCCGCAAACCAACCCCTACTCACAACGCACCTCACGCAGATAATCTAAAGACAGACTAACAGACCGTCACAGACTACCCCAATGAGCGTTTAGCATAGGTTAACCATACCAAACAACCAGCGGGAATGTGACTCGGACAAAAATGCGACCGAAATGGGGCAAACACTGGAAAAACTGTGCCAGAGAAGACACTTAACCTTAATGCCACCCCCCTCAACTGTTAACAGGATGCACTTTCTCACGCCTCCAGAGCTGCTGCCTGGGCCGCAGCAAGGCGCGCAATGGGCACTCGGAACGGCGAACACGAGACGTAATCCAGGCCGGTTCTGTGGCAGAATTCCACGGATCTTGGGTCTCCGCCGTGTTCGCCGCATATGCCCAGTTTCAAATCCGGACGCACATCCCGGCCTCGCGTTGAGCCGATTTCCACCAATTCTCCTACTCCGTCCACGTCAATACTCACGAATGGATCTTCAGGGAGAATCCCTTTGGCAGTGTATTCGGTGAGGAAGCGCGCCGAATCATCTCGGCTGATGCCGAAGGTGGTTTGAGTCAAATCGTTGGTGCCAAAGGAGAAAAATTCCGCCCCTTGGGCAATCTCTCCGGCCCGCAGCGCCGCCCGGGGCAGCTCAATCATGGTGCCGGTCAGGTAATTGAGGCTCTCACCGGTTTCTTCTTGCACCTGAGCAGCAACCGCGGTGATCCGGCTGCTCACGGCCTCGAACTCCGCCAAGCTCGCGATCAGAGGCACCATCACTTCTGCCGTCACGCTCTCGCCGGTCTGCTTTCCAGCCTCAATCGCCGCTTCGAAAATGGCACGCGCCTGCATTTCGGCAATTTCCGGATAGCTGATGGCAATGCGGCATCCACGATGGCCGAGCATGGGGTTGAATTCGTCCAATTCCTGCACCCGCGCACGCATCTTGTCAGTGGAGATGCCCATGGCCTCAGCCACATCGCTGATCTCTTCGTCGGTCTTGGGCAAGAACTCGTTGAGCGGCGGGTCCAGCAGGCGGATGGTGACGGGCAGGCCCGACATAATCTTGAAAAGTTCAACGAAATCGCCGCGCTGCATGGGCAAAAGCTTGGCCAGAGCGGTGCGGCGCTCGTCTTCATTGTCGGCCAGGATCATTTCTCGCACTGCCACAATACGGTCGGCTTCAAAGAACATGTGCTCGGTCCGGCACAGGCCGATGCCTTCGGCCCCAAAGTCACGCGCCAAGCGCGCATCTGCCGGCGTGTCCGCGTTGGCGCGCACGCCAAGGCGACGGACTTCGTCGGCCCACCCCATGATCTTGCCAAAATCGCCGGAGAGTTCGGGCTGTATCATGGGGACCTCGCCGCGCATCACCTGGCCGGTGGACCCATCAAGGGTGATAATATCTCCCTTTTTGAGCACCACATCGCCGGCGGCCAACTCTTCACGTTCCTGATCAACGCGCATGCTCCCGGCACCGGAGACGCAGGGCTTGCCCATGCCACGGGCCACAACGGCGGCGTGCGAGGTCATGCCACCGCGGGTGGTAAGGATGCCCTCAGCGGCGTGCATGCCGTGAATGTCCTCCGGGCTGGTCTCCATACGCACCAAAATGACCCTATGGCCTTGGGCTTTAAGGGTTTCCGCCTGGTCTGAATCGAAGACAATCTCGCCACAGGCGGCTCCCGGCGAGGCTGGAAGACCTGATCCGATCACATCCCGCGCTCCGTCCGGATCAAGGGTCGGGTGCAAAAGCTGATCCAGAGAGTTCGGTTCAACCCGGCTAACCGCCTCGGCTTTGGAGATGAGCCCTTCCTCGGCCATGTCCGCAGCGATGCGCAGGGCCGCCTTGGCGGTGCGTTTTCCCGACCGGGTCTGCAGCATCCACAGCTTGCCGTCCTGGATAGTGAACTCCAGGTCCTGCATGTCGCGGTAGTGGCGTTCAAGATCGGTGTAGATACCGGTGAGTTCGGTAAATGCCTCAGGCATCAAGCTCTCAAGCGAAGGCGCATCATCGCCTGCCGCCGTGCGCGCCACCTCGGTGATGTTCTGCGGGGTGCGAATGCCCGCCACCACGTCTTCACCTTGGGCGTTCACCAGAAACTCGCCGTAAAACTCCTTGGCGCCGGTGGAGGGGTTCCGGGTGAAGGCAACACCTGTGGCGGAATTCTCTCCCATGTTGCCGAAGACCATGGCCTGCACGTTGACCGCTGTGCCCCATTCGGCGGGAATATTGTTGAGCCGCCGATAGGTGACCGCCCGAGCGTTCTGCCAGGACGAAAAGACCGCACCAATGGCACCCCAGAGTTGCTCCTTCACATCTTGCGGGAAGGGTTGTTCCAGCTCCTGCACCACACAGGCCTTGTAGGCTGTAACAATCTCCTGCCAGTCGTCGGCGGATAGGTCAGTGTCCAGGTAATAGCCAGCTTCGGCTTTAAACTCTTCCAGGATGTCTTCAAAGAAATAGTGCTCAACCCCCAACACCACGTCAGAGTACATCTGGATGAAACGGCGATAGCTGTCATAGGCAAAGCGCTTGTCCCCCGCCTTTGCCGCCAGACCCTCGACGGTTTCATCGTTGAGGCCAAGGTTGAGCACCGTGTCCATCATGCCCGGCATGGAGGCCCGGGCCCCGGAGCGCACGGACACCAGCAGGGGATTGTCCTTGTCGCCAAACTTGGCGGCCACCGTTGCCTCGATCTTGCCGATGGCCTGATCCACCTGCGCGCTCAGACCGTCCGGGTATTGCCGATCGTTGTCATAGAACGCGGTGCACACTTGCGTGGTCAATGTGAAGCCGGGCGGAACGGGCAGATTGAGATTACACATCTCTGCCAGATTGGCCCCCTTGCCGCCCAAGAGCTCTTTCATTTCCGCGGTGCCATCAGCAGAGCCGTCGCCGAAAGAATAGACCCAAGTCAAACCTAAGGTCGGATCGATTGCCGTCATCAAGAATCGCCTTTGAGGTGAGTTTGGCGCCAGAAGCCATAGGTATAGGCACGAATCAAGAGCGCTAAAGACGCAGGTGCACAAGTGGTTGAAACTTTGCTCCGCAGCACCCAACTCTGAAAAACAGAGCAAAAAGGATGGGCCGCCCGTATGAGTTCGGTTTTGCATGTAACCAATGGTGACGGCGCCGCAGGGCTCCTGCGGGCCTCGCACCTGGAGGGAGACGTTCTGCCCTGGCGCGATCCCATGCATTATGGGCCGTTCCCGTCAGGTGCTGACTTGCGAGAACTCAGCACGATCCGGGGACGGCATCTTGCCGGCCCTGATCTGCCGGAAGCTGATGTCGTTAGAGACTTTGAGCTGCGCAACGAGCATTTCCTGGGCGCCAGCCGATATGAAGAGGTGGTTCTGTGGTTTGAACACGATCTGCTTGATCAGCTGCAGATCTTGCAGATCCTGGATCTTGTCGCCAGTGGGCAGGCGAAACCACGCAGGCTCAGCATGGTCTGTATTGACCGGTTTGAGGGGGTTGAGGGCTTTCGCGGCTTAGGCCAGCTGACACCGGATCAGGTGGCCACACTGTGGTCAGGCCGAATGGACGTATCGCAGGATCTGATCTCTCTTGCCAGTGCCGGCTGGGCGGCCTTCCGTTCCGACGATCCGCAAAACCTTGAGCGCTTCCTGACCGCAGATCTCAGCGCCCTGCCCTTCCTGGCCGCAGCGCTGAGGCGCCACCTGGAAGAATATCCCGCTGCAGACACCGGACTGACCCGCACGGAGGGCCAGATCCTCAACTTGATTGCCGCCGGAGTGCAGAGCCCGGTGGACCTGTTCATTCAGAACATGGAGTTGGAGACCGTACTGTTCATAGGAGACTGGACCACATTCAGCCGTGTTGAGGAGCTGTGCTTAGGGCCAAGTCCGCTGTTGCAGTGCTCGCCCGGCGGCACTTTTCACCATCCACCGTCGGACAAGCTCTCTCGCAAAGCCTTTGCAGCACAGGCACTCAGTTTGAGTCAGGAGGGCCGGGACGTGCAGGCCGGCCTTCGCTCAGCGCGGCCCCTCAGGGTGCGCGATGAATGGCTGGGCGGCGTCCATCTGAACTCGGGCGAGCCCATGTGGGTGTGGGATCGCAGCAACCAGAAGCTGACCCTGCAGGAGCCCACCGCGTGAGCAGCTTGCCGAAGTTCGACAGAATGTTCCACCAGGCCGTTCGAACGCGGCTGGCGGCTCTCTTGTACCGTGAAGCAAGCAGTTTCTCCGATTTGAAGGCGGCTCTCGCCATCACCGATGGCAACCTTGATGCCCATTTGCGCAAGCTCAGCGGTGCGGGATATCTGCAGAGCGAGATGAAGGTGGAAGGGCGCCCGCGCACGGTCTACAGCCTGTCTCCAAGCGGGGTGGATGCCTTCGAAGATTATCTGGATGCGCTGGACGAGCTCTTGGAGTTGACCCGGCCTTTGCCTTGATCAGACCGGATTATCCCAAGCCGGACGTCCCCCGAAGCGTTCGATAAGGAAATCGGTGAATACCCGGATCTTCGCGGACAGATGTCGGGTGGGCGGATAGAGCGCGGTGAGCCATGGTTCTGGCGCGGCATATGTCTCCAAAATGGGGACGAGCCGGCCATCCTTCAGGTCATCTGCGACAATGAAGGTTGGAAGCAGGGCTATGCCCAACCCCTTGACGGCAGCGTCTCGGAGCACGTCACCATTGTTGGAGGTTAGGATGTCGTTCACCCGCACATGCGCGCGCCCATCAGGGCCGTTAAGGCGCCATAAGGTGCCGCTCGGCAGGTTTCCATAGTGCAGGCAAGGCAGAGCACGCAGCTCGCGGGGATGGCTTGGTGTTCCGTTGCGCGACAGGTAACGGGGGCTGGCACACATGGCAAGGCGTGCCGGACAAATTCTGAGATCCACAAAGCTGGTGTCCTCGCTGGGTTCGGCAATGCGAATGGCAAGATCGAAACCCTCCTCAATCAGATCCACGATCCGGTCGTTCAGGTGCAGCTCAATCCGCAAGTTCGGATGCGCGAGCATGAAATCTGAAACCGCTGCACCAAGATGCAGGGTGCCGAACGACATGGGCGCGTTGACCCGCAACAGACCGGAAATCTCATCTTGCGCGCGACCCGCATCCCGCTCTGCGTCCTGGAGTGCGGCAAGGATGTCCTTTGCCCGCTCGTAAAAGGCTGCCCCCTCCGAGGTGGTGGACACCTGCCGCGTGGTTCGATTGAATAGCTGAACGCCCAACTCCTGCTCCAACGCCAACACCAGTCGGTTCACGGCTGCGCGCGAGCGGCCGCGCACGCGCGCCGCTGGGGCAAATCCTTCCTGTTCCACCACATCAACGAAGGTTTGAAGCGCCGCAAACTTATCCATCGCTCTTTCCTATTGTCGCAAAAAAATTGACAGTAAAGACAACAGTACACCAATTGTCCGATTTCGTGGAGGTTCCTATCTTCCTTCATCAGAACATCACCCGCCATCGCTGAATTAGGGACAACACAGATGAAGAACCCAGCCGACCACCCAATCCACGACCTCCTCACCGCCCGTTGGAGCCCGTACGCAATCGATCCAGATCGCCCCGTGAGCTCCGATGACCTTCAAGCCCTGTTCGAGGCAGCCAGATGGACCATGTCGTCCTACAACGCTCAGCCTTGGCGCTACATTGTTGGCGTGAAAGACCGCAGCCCGGAGGTGTGGCAGAAGGTTTTCGATTGCTTGGTCGACGGCAACCAGCCCTGGGCAAAGAACGCTCCGGTCCTGGCCATCGGCCTGACCTCGAACGTGTTCGATTTCAACGGCAAGCCCAACAAAGCCGCCCATCACGACCTTGGTGCCGCGTCGGCCAGCCTGACGTTTGAAGCCACGGCGCGGGGCTTGGTCGTGCATCAAATGATCGGGATTGAGCCAGACAAGGTGCGCGAGGCCTTTGGTATCGCGGGCCCGGTTGAACCTCTAACGGGCCTTGCAATCGGATATGGGGGAAAATCCGGCGTGGTGGACCAAACGTATGCAGAGCGGGACGCGCGCCCGCGCGAGCGCACGCCTCTCAGCGACCTCATTCTACACGGAGCCCTTTAACCGCAGATAACTGGAGCAGAGCAATGAGCTGGAACCCCTGTTTAGAACCGCAGTGCCCCGCAGCTGGCAATCTGGACAGTATAGAAACCATGATCGTGCCACGCTCGCGCGATCTGGGCGGCTTTGAAGTCCGCCGGGCCCTGCCGGCGCCGAGACGGCAAATGGTTGGGCCCTTCATTTTCTTTGATCAAATGGGACCGGCGGAGTTTATCAGCGGCCAGGGCGGGATCGACGTCCGCCCGCACCCGCATATCGGCATCGCCACGGTGACCTATCTTTACCGAGGTGAATTCCAGCACCGCGACTCTGTGGGCAGCAACCAGATGATCTATCCCGGCGAGGTCAACTGGATGATTGCCGGCAACGGCATCACCCATTCTGAGCGCACCAGCGAACAGACCCGCACCCAGCCTCATTCCCTGTTCGGCATTCAAACATGGGTGGCCCTGCCGGATTCCCATGAGGACATGGCACCGGCCTTCGAACACCATGGCCAGGCGGCGCTGCCGTTTATCGAAGGCGAAGGCAAGCAAGTGCGCCTGATCTTGGGCCACGCTTATGGCGAACGCGCGCCGGTGAGCACCTTTTCCGATATGTTCTATGCCGATGCCGTTTTGAAAGCGGGCGCAAAGCTGCCCTTGCCGGACAATCATGAAGATCGTGGAGTTTACGTAACGGACGGCTCGGTTGAGATCGCCGGTGAAACCTTTGACGCCGGGCGCATGATGATCTTCCGCCCGGGAGATGCGGTCACCCTGACCGCCGGCGCAACCGGCGCCCGGCTGATGCTGCTGGGCGGAGAGACCCTAAACGGCCCGCGCTACATCTGGTGGAACTTTGTGGCCTCAAGCCAAGAGAAGATCGATGCGGCAAAGACGGCCTGGGCGCAAGGCGACTGGGAGGACGGTCGGTTTAAGCTGCCTGTCGATGATAAGCAGGAGTTCATTCCGCTGCCCGCCTGAACGCCATAGAGAACATCTATCAAGTAGAAGGCTCAGATAAGTTAGCTATCGCAGCACGGCGCCCCTAGATCTCCAGTGTAAATTTGATGATCCAGAGCAAAGGAGCACTGAACCGATGGCGCTTAACCAGCTACTTGACCAGTTTCTTGGTGGACAACAGGGCAATGAGGCCCCGCAGAAATCGTCCAATCCCCTGGCGAACGTGTCAGGCGGGCTGGCCGGAGGTTTGGCGGCCGGTGGCCTGCTCGGACTTCTTGCGGGCAGTAAAAAGGTTCGCAAAACGGCTGGCAATCTGGCGACCGGAGCAGTCGGCGTTGGCGGCGCGGCGGCTCTGGGCGCTCTTGCCTATAAGGCCTACCAGAGCTGGCAACAGACCGACCCGTCCACACCGGCCCATGTTGATCACACCGGTGCGCCGGCTGAACTCTCATCTCACCAGTTTGACCCTGCCATTCGGGCTGGTGCCGATGGCAAGCCCTTTGAGGCCACGTTGATCAAATCGATGATCGCAGCGGCCAACGCGGACGGGCACATTGATGAGGACGAACAGGCCAGAATCTTCGAAGCGGTCGAGAAGATGCAACTTGATCCGAATGATAAGGCATTGATCTTCGACACGCTGCGTGATCCACCGGATGTGCAGGCGATCTGCAGCCTATCGAACGGCCTTGAGCAGGCCACTGAGATCTATCTCGTCTCGCGCATGGCGATCGATGTGGATGATCCCAGAGAGTTTGCTTACCTGAGAGAACTCGCCGAGGGTCTCTCCTTGCCGATGGCGCTTGTCGATCAGCTCGACGAGCAGCTCGCACAGCCCCAGCCGATCGCGGCCTGATGGCGAACCCGCGCCCTGGGGCGATTGCCCCCGGGGCGCAGGCTAGCCTGCGATCTTAGAGAAATCCGCAACCTGCAGCGTCGCGGCACGGATGCGGCCCAGAAGAGCAAGCCGGTTGGCCCGCACTTTCTCATCCTCCGCATTGACCATGACGGCGTCAAAAAAGGCATCAACGGGTGCGCGGAGCTGGGCAAGTGCGGCCATGGCGCCTTCGAAATTCTCTTCCGATACGGACACCACGGCGTCGTTCTCCGCCCCTTGAAGGGCGGCATAAAGGGCCTCTTCTTCTGCCCCCTCAAACAGCGCTTCATCCACCTCGGCCTCAACCTTGGTGCCCTTCTTTTCTTCAGCGGCCAGAATGTTGGCGGCGCGCTTGTAGCCGGCCAGGAGGTTCTGGCCATCTTCGCTGTCGAGGAAGATCCCCAGTGCATCCACCCGCCGGACAATTTTCAACAGATCGTCCTGATCGCCCAACGAGAACACCGCATCGATGAGATCGTGGCGCGCGCCCAGGTCGCGCAGATAGACCTTCAGCCGGTCGGCAAAGAAGCTGAGCAAGCTGTCCGACATGGCCACAACTTCGCGCGCGAGACATTCCTCGCGGCGGCCTTTGTCCCAGTTCTCTTCCGCCTTTGCGGCATCCTCACCGTCTTCCAGATACTTGGCAATAAGCTGCTTGACGTATCCGGGCTCGGTCTCCATCCGACGTTCAATGGGCCCGGCAATGTGAGGCCGGATGATCTGTGAGAGCGGCAGTTTGAGCTCGCCCTCCAGAACGATCCGAATAACGCCAAGCGCAGCGCGCCTCAGGGCGAAAGGATCCTTGGAGCCGGTCGGTGTTTCGCCAATAGCCCAGAAACAGGCCAGCGTGTCGAGCTTGTCGGCGAGCGCCACGGCTTGCGCCACCTTGCTGGCGGGCACCTCGTCGGACGGGCCTTGGGGCTTGTAATGCATGGCGATGGCATCGGCCACGTCATGCTCCAGGCCTTCCGCGTGGGCATAGTAGCTGCCCATCAGCCCTTGCAGCTCGGGAAACTCACCGACCATGCCGGACACCAGATCCGCCTTGCACAGGCGGGCCGCTTTCTTCGCCAGGTTCACGCTCACGCCCATGCGCTCGGCCATTTCGCCGGCCAGCGTGCCGATGCGCTCCACCCGTTCAGCTTGCGTGCCGAGGCGAGCATGGAAGGTTACATCTTTCAACGGTGGCACCCGGTCTTCCAGGGCTACTTTCAAGTCCTGGTCCCAGAAGAACTTGGCATCAGAGAGGCGCGCGGCAATCACGCGCTCATTGCCTTGCACGATCTTGTCGCCGCCATCTTCAGCGATCAGGTTGGAGACCATCAAGAAGCGGTTGGCGAGATTGCCCGTCTGCGGATCGCGCAACGAGAAGCACTTTTGATGGCTCTTGATCGACGTGATGATGACCTCGGGCGGCAGATCCAAAAAGCTCTCGTCAAACGCGCCCATAAGGACCACCGGCCATTCCACCAGCCCGGCGGTTTCCTGGGTAAGGCCCTCATCGGTCACCAACTCCAAACGGGCCTGAGCTGCCAGATCGGCAGCCTCCTCGGCAATCACCGCGGCGCGCGCTTCAGCTTCTAACATCACATAAGCGCTTTCCAGCTGCATGCCGTAATTGTCAAAGCTGGACACCGTGATCGGGCGGCCATCGCTCATGAACCGGTGCCCGGTCGTTTCGTTGGAGCTGGCAATCCCATCCACCTCAAACTCCACCACGTCGCCGCCAAACACGCACAGGATCGAGTGCAGCGGCCGCACCCACCTGAGGCTGCCTGAGCCCCAGCGCATGGATTTGGGCCAGGGGAACTTGCGGATCACGTCGGGCACCAGATCAGCGATGATCGCCTCGGTGGGCCGGCCCTTTGTTTCGATCAGGGCCACGTAATAGGCGCCCTTCTTATCAACCCGCTCTTCGCACTCTTCCAGGCTGACACCGGCAGAGCGCAGGAAGCCCTCAATGGCCTTCTCCGGCGCATCGGTGCGTGGCCCTTTCCGCTCTTCGCGCACATCGGGCTGGGCGGCCGGAAGGCCCTCGATCGACAGCACCAGACGGCGTGGTGTGGCATGCGCCTCCACCCGGTCAAAGGTGCAGCCGGCGCCCGACAGTCCTTCCGCCATCAGGCGCGCCAGATCGTCGGCCGCACGCGGTTGCATGCGGGCCGGGATTTCCTCCGAGAGCAGCTCTAGCAAAAGATCAGGCATCGAATGGTCGGATCATCAGTGGTTCGCTTCTTCTTCAGAGTTCGCGGTCTCGCCGGCACCGCCTCCGGCGGTTTTGAGCCAAGCTTCCGCGCAGGCTTTGGCCAGATCCCGCACACGCAAGATATAGCTCTGGCGCTCGGTCACCGAGATGACGCCGCGGGCATCAAGCAGATTGAAAAGATGGCTGGCCTTGATGCACTGGTCGTAGGCTGGCAGGCCCATCAGGTGCAGGCCCTCACCGGTGTCGCCCGCTTTCAGAAGCGCGGCGCACTCGGCTTCAGCATCTTCGAAGTGGCGCAGCAGAGCTTCGGTGTTGGCGTGTTCGAAGTTGAAGCGGGAGTATTCCTGTTCGGCCTGAAGGAAGACTTCACCATAGGAGACGCGGTCCTCGCCTTCCCCGCCATTGAAGTTGAGGTCGTACACGTTGTCGACCCCCTGAACATACATGGCCAGGCGCTCAAGCCCGTAGGTGAGCTCGCCGGAGACGGGCGTGCAGTCAATGCCGCCCACCTGCTGGAAATAGGTGAACTGCGAGACCTCCATGCCGTCGCACCACACTTCCCAGCCGAGGCCCCAGGCGCCCAAGGTGGGGCTTTCCCAGTCATCTTCCACAAAGCGGATATCGTGGTTGTGACGGTCAATGCCGATCTCATAAAGCGAGCCCAGATAGAGCTCCTGGAGATCGGGTGGGGAGGGTTTCAGGAGCACCTGATATTGGTAATAGTGCTGCAGCCGATTGGGGTTTTCCCCATAGCGCCCGTCGCTGGGGCGGCGCGAGGGCTGCACATAGGCCGCCTTCCAGGGGCGCGGCCCGATGGAGCGCAAGGTGGTGGCCGGATGGAACGTGCCGGCACCCACCTCCATATCGTAGGGCTGCAAGATCAGAGCGCCATAGGCGGCCCAGTAATTGTGTAAGGTGAGGATGAGGCCCTGGAAAGAGCGCTGGGGGTCCAGCGACACTGCAGGCGTGGCCTTATTGGAAGCCGCAAGCATAGTTCATCCGGAGAATCAGTTAAGGCAGGCCCGCCCCGCCACGAATTGTGCGCAACCTATGGATGACGGTGCATCGGGTCAAGAGAACATTGGCCCGGGGCCGGAGGGACCGCCCGATCAATCGGGGACGTAATATTCGCCGGTCTTCGGGTCTTGGCGCAAAGTGCGGATCCGGCCATTGTCGCGGCGATGTGGCTTGACGCGGACGGTTTGCTGTTCGCGCAACTCCATGAAACGTCTCATGGCATATCCGGCTGCCGCAACCGCAGCCATTACAGTGAGTGTCTTAGCAAGCATGGGCTCTCCTCTCCGACGCACGTAGATATAGTTAGATTACGGCGAGAATCTAGCAGTGGATTGAGAAATTTTTGGATCACGCGTCCTTGCGAAAGCGAGGACCTTCTTAGCCAAGGGGACGGTAAGAGCGATGGGCCCTCGCGTGCGCAAGGGCGCGGAAACTCAACCATCAAGGCCAAATAGAGAGAATTCGCCCGTGTGTTCAGCCAGTTACGCGAAATTGGGTTCGTTTCGCTAAAATAACCCTCCAATATGACTATTCAACAATAATCATACATTTAGTGGC